>PMCK01000659.1 GCA_003154095.1 Myxococcales bacterium
GGTTATCACGACGGCGGCAGCGGAACTTGCGTTCCAACGGGTAGCTGTTCGACGGGCTATCACGATGGCGGCAGCGGAACCTGTGTTCTGTCGGGTAACTGCTCAACGGGCTATCACGATGGTGGCAGCGGAACCTGTGTTCCGTCGGCTAACTGCTCGCCGGGCTATCACGACGGCGGCAGCGGCACCTGTGTTTCGACGGGCAACTGTTCGGCGGGCTATCACAATGATGGAACCGGAAATTGCATCGTAACGGGTTCCTGCACGACGGGCTACCATAACGGCGGTGACGGCACTTGTGTGCTCAATGGAAACTGCTCGTCGGGCTATCACAACGCGGGTGACGGAACCTGCCTCGCCAGTGGGTGCGCGAACGGCTATCACAACGGGGGCGACGGAACCTGTGTTGCAAGCGGGAGTTGCTCTAGCGGTTATCACAATGGCGGCAATGGAACCTGCGTCAACAATGGATACTGCTCTAGCGGTTACCACCTGGACCTATCCGGAAATTGTGTTGCAGCGCCAACGATCACAGTCCAGCCGCAAGATGTAACCGTGTGCGCGGGTCCTGTGGTGACTATGTCGGTTACAGCCACGGGGTACGGCACGCTTACGTATGCGTGGCATCGGATAGTCTCAGGGGTTGATACTATGGTAAGCGGCGGCTCGAGTTGGACCCAGGACACTGTCGGAAGGGGGCAGCCGGACGCTCCACCGTATCAAGTCGGTTTCTATGTTATCGTGACCGACACAAGCAACGGTCTAACGGTTCAGTCGAGAACAGCCACACTTTCAGTACCGACCCCGCCTGTGTTCTATATTTCGAATTGGGGCATCGACTCTCTGTCAACGAGTACTCCCCACTTGTGGGTGCAAATTGATCCGCCCGCTTCCGGCTGCATTTACTATAGCTATTCCAACAATGGAGGAAGTAGCTTTTATGTACAACAGACGGGCGCCTGCGCGGGCGGTGGCCAGAATTGGCCAAACGTCGCAATGCCCCCTGCCTATAGCAATCCCGGTGCCGACGTCGTTCAAGTGCGCAGTATTGAAGGCACTTCCGGCTTGAGCTGTGAGACTGATTCCACGTGGACTTGGGATGGAACCTGTGCAGACGGCAGCTGTTGATGCGTGCCACGGCACGGGGCCGTCGGGATCACGGCCCCGAAGCATCCCCGCAGGGTTCATAGCCGCTGTGACATGAAGAATTGCAGCGCTTGCCATTTGAATTGTCGCAGCGGCCCGCTGAAGTACAGTTGCCGCATTGCAGCGCCTCGCCGGGTGCTTTGCAGTGCCATCCACCCACGTTGAGCTTCGCGTGGCCATCATCGCCGTTCGTACCATTGCCCGTGCTCGTTCGGAGCATTGCGGATGGCACATTAGCTGCCGACTGAACCGACGTTAGTTATGGACGCGCGAAGAGTCGGAAAAACGTGCGGGCGATGCGCATGTCACCAGTCAACGTAACGGGCGCGCCCGCGAGGTGCCGGTCGCCGAAGACGATGGCCCGCAGCGTAGCCGGATCCGTCTCGATGACCGCATCGGCATCACGGAGACTCCCGCGAACGATTGAGATCGTTTTGCTGTCGATGGAAAACGAAAAGCGCTCATCGCCGAGACGTAGCTCATAGGTTGCGCTAAGATCCCGCGCGTTGTCGGGAACGAACGTTGCCTCGAGTGCCAACATCAATGCGTCGACACTGAGCTGCCCCGTGGGTCTGTGAGGCGAGCGCGCTCCCCATCTGCCAAGCTGAATCAAAATTGGATAGAGATCGCGACCCCAAGCCGTAAGGTCGTAGAGCGCGCCACCCGCGTTGCGCCTCTGTACGACTCCCCCCTGCTCGAGTTCGCCGAGCCGTTGCGTCAATACATTCGGGCTCGCCCCCAGTACGACACGAAGGTCCGTAAATCGTTTGGGGCCGTACAACAGCTCGCGCACGATCAGCAATGCCCAGCGCTCACCAACGACGTCAAGGGCCCGAGCGATGCCGCAGGGGTCGTCATAACTACGCTGACCGGTCATAATTTTTTCTTCTTGGGGACTTGCGATTCAGGACTGTTAAGTCCTAATATAGGAGTAACTCGAACCAGGAGCAAGAACCATGAAGAAATTTTTGGCCGTTTACGTCGGTTCCGCAGCAGCCCATGAACGTTCTGGCTGGAATCAGCTAGACGAAACCCAGCGCAGGGCGCGTCAGGCGCAGGGCATGCAGGCCTGGATGGACTGGGGCAAAGCTCACGCGACGTCGATCGTTGATCAGGGTAGCCCACTCGGAAAGACGAAGAGCGCGTCTCCGGAAGGGCTCGCGGATATCAAGAACGCCCTGGCCGCCTACGTCGTCGTGCAGGCAGAGTCCCACGAAGCTGCGGCAAAGCTATTCGAGAATCACCCGCACTTTACGATCTTCCCGGGAGATTCCGTGGAAATCATGGAGTGCCTGCAGCTTCCGGTGTGAAACCAGGACAGCAACCGAACGACATCAATAGTGTGGAATTGTCGCGGCAGTCCTTTCGTCTACACGATGAAACCGCCCGGGAACCGGCGGCTGCCGGTGCCCGGGCGACATTGAATAAGTGCTCGGCGGACTGACTACGGGGTTGCGTCGCCTGACAGCGACACCGAGATGGCGTCGGCGGGCGTTCCACTCGACGGATCCATGACCGTCAAGACAGCATTCTTGTTCGCACCCGCACTGGTTGGAGCAAACCGTACGATCACATCGCAGCTAGCGGCGCCCGACGCCAGGCTCTTGCCGACGCAGCCATCGCCGACGATCTGGAACTCATCGGGGGTAGAGCCCGTGCTGCCGCTGATCCCAGTCGACAGCAGTCCCGTGGCTGGAGCGTTCGGAGCCGTGGCTGCCATGGTAAATGTGAATTTCTGCTCCCAGAACGAGGTGATGCTGACCGCCGCGTACTCAAACGAGGCGGAGGCAGCCGTCGCCGTCGCCGTGAACGTACCGTGTTGTGTGCAGCAAGCGTTCACTGACAACGCCGGAATGGCCGTGCCGCCCAGCGGGATCGTCACCGGAGCCGCGAAGGTCGAGGATACAATCAGGTTACCCATCTTCGCTGGGTTTGCCAGCGTCGTCGGGGTGAATGCGACGCGTACCACGCAACTATCACCTGCCCGCAGACCCCCGACGCCCCGAGTCAAGCACGTGCTGTTCATCGCGTTCAGGTCGATGGAGAAGTCGTCCGCGTCGGTGCGGAAACTGAGAGCTTCAGTGGGCGTAAAGGCGGCCGTGTTCGTGAGTGTCACGTCGACCGTGGTGTAACCCGACAGCACCGCAGTACCCGGGTAGGTCGTCGATACACTAGCGGCCTCATCGAAGTTGACCTTCGTCTTGTCCATCTGGCCACTGTCGGGAGTGATTTGGGCCCGGTTTACTCCGTACCACGACACGTAGATATCGCTAACGAGCAGGTTGGCCGATGTGCCGACCAGCACGACCTTCAACGCATCGACATTATTGTAAGCTGCGACGTCGGTCGGGCGAACCGATAGGGCCAGCGTGCAGGTCGCGCCAGCCGCGAGGGCCGAGCCCGTGCCCTCACACGTAGTCCCCGAGGCGACGACGCTAACCTGACCCGCATCCGTCGCCGTGGCGCTAACCACGTCCAGATCCCCGGGAGTCGCCAACTCGCCGATATTGCGAATGGTGAGGGTCTTCACCAGCGAATCCATGCCGATTGCCACGTTTCCGATTCCGAGGGGTGCGACAGAGGTCGCCAATGGGGAAGGTATTACGGCCAACCTTGCAGGGGTCGCGACCCGAGCGCTGACGTTCACGGATGCGTTCGATCCCGTCGCCGCGTTCAATACCGCCACGTGGACCTCACGGGTTCCCGTCGTGATTCCAGGCGTCCAGGTCAAAGTCAGCGTGCAGAACTGATTCTGCCCTGCAGCTAGGACTTGGGCAGCATTGCACGCGTTGGTTGCCGGTGCGGTACCCAAAGTGAACTCAGCTGGTGCGCCACTGGTAACTGTCCCAGCGGGGTTCTCGGAGTTAGTCACAGTTAGGCTGAGTGGTTTTGGAAGCGTAAAGTCGTAATTCGACGGGTTGTGGACCTCAAGCGTTACGCTCGTCGCAGCACTACCGCCCTTGACGGAACCAAAGTCGTAGGGAGCCCGGTTGCCAGCGACGCTGGACACGATGTAAGGCACCCGCGACGACACTGCTGTGCCGAACAAGCTCGGGCCCACCAAAACGGCGTTGCCATATGTACCATTAGTGTAGCCATCCGTCCCGGACGTTGCAGTGAGCAGCATCTTGACACCGATCGACGTCGTCGTATTCGGGCACGCCGTGGTGTACGGCATCGGGCACTCAGTCGGCTTGAAGGTCACCTGGATGATGCAGCTTCCACCGCCCGGAACTACGGCCCCGTCGCCAACGCAGGTGCTACCGGTCAAGTCAATGTCGGAAGATTTTACATGCTTCGTGGTCGTTCCAATCTCGTCGAAGGTGATGGACATCGCTGACGATGGGAAATCGCCGACGTTGGTTACGGTGAACGTCTTCGTCGTAGAGTTCGTACCGAGCACCACGGCGCCGAAGTCGTAGTCTACGGTCGAGGGCGAGGTGGAAACGCTTGGATCCGGCGTGAGCTGGAGCTTGGCGAACTTGCCTGCAGTACCGGACACCACCGCAGTCGCCGTTGTATTGTTGGCGGCGTTCTTCGCCTGCAGTGTTGCGGAGCGCGGACCAGGTAGCGCGCCGGCGGGAGTCGCCAGGTTTACATCGATAGTGCAGTAGGGGAGCGGATCCGTGCTTCCAGCTGCGCCGAGCCCGGTGGACGGGCAATTGTCGGCCTTGATTTGGAACTCACTAGCGCCCGTCTGGCCGGGGCCATTGGCAAGCGTTATCAGCAGATTAGCTCTAGGGATTGGCGCTCCACCACTATTGGTGATGGTGAAGGTCTTGGTTGTGCCGGCGATATCGCCAAGGGCGGTGAGTCCTACGTCCTGCGAGCCCGGGGTGATGGTTAGCTCGCTGAGCACACCGATGCCGCCGCCGCTCGTGCCGCTTGCTCCACCGGTTCCGCTGGCACCCCCCGTGCCGCCGGTGTTACTGCCGCCACCATTCGCGACAACCCCGTTGCACACGTACCGCGACGCGTTCGCGTCGGCCTCGGTTGATTCGAGCACGCCATCGTCATTGAGGTCGATGCCCGCCTGAATCTTCACCCCGGCGCTGGCGCAATTCGAGCCCGCCGGCTCGGGAGTGAGCAACACCAAGGAGTTGTGAGCGATGCCGTTGGTGCCGGCGGCTCCTTGGCAGTCCGCGGCGTTGCAAACGCAATTGCCGTCTTTGTCCTCAGTCGCGACGTCACAGATGCCGTTGCCGTTGAGATCCCAGCAGGAAGTCCCGCTTGTTCCAGGAGTTCCCTGCGGCCCTTGAGCGCCGTTTACGCCTTGAGTTCCTGCGTCGCCTTGGGGGCCCTGTGCACCCGTAGCGCCAGTTGCTCCGGGTAGTCCTTGTGGCCCCTCCGCACCCGTGGCACCGGTCGCGCCAGTTGCTCCGGCTTGTCCGTTGCACAGGGGCGCGCTGGATGTGACTTCGCACGAGTCGAGCTTGTTGTTACGATTAACGTCCAATCCAAACTGAATGGTAAAGCCGCCCGCTGGGCACGTGGTACCTTTGGCTAGCGGACTGACGGCAATTGCGGCGTTGTAGCCACTGATGTTCGTCGAATTCCATATACCAGTGGAACCTTTACAAACCACGAACGAGCTTGAACTCCACAAGTACCAGATTTCGCCATCGGTCGCCTTGTTGCACGTTGGCAAATTGCTCGACGACAGTGCAAACTGCACATTGGGCACAGGCGGGGTTTCATTCGGCGCATTCCCGTTGTTGTTCGAGCAACCCGAGAGGCCCGCTGCAAGCCCAATCGAGAAAAATACGGCGATTGCGTTACGGCAAAATGCGTCCATCCTGTTCCTCCTGCTTTGATTGTGCTTCGCGCCCAGCCGTTAACCGGAAGTGATCTTCTGGCCCACGGCACCATCCCGAGTACCGCTTGGCTAGTTCGCTTCAATCAGCGCATAACATATCCCGGGCCGTTTGCAATCGCACTCTTCTTGGCACGGCAATCGAAGCCCGTCTGGCAACAATATCTCACCTCGCTGAACCGACGAATTGAAGCCTGCCGGGGTTTTTTCGCGCGACCACCACACACTGCGCGCGTGCATATTCGCGAACCTCAACAGGTAGTTGAGCAAGACAATTCCAAAACGAATCCGAGCTCAACTATCACCATTACCGCCTTTGAACGCTCACCTGACGGTGGCAAGGGACTGGCGCGTGATACCCGCGTTCGCTGGGCGCTTGAAGAAGTGGGAGAGCCCTACGAGGTTCGCCTTGTTTCATTTCGTGCGATGAAGGAACCCGCGCATCGGGCACTTCATCCATTCGGCCAGATCCCGACCTATGAGGAAGGCGATCTCACGCTGTTCGAGACAGGGGCGATCGTGTTCCATATCGCCGAGCGACATGCGGGCCTGCTGCCGGACGATGCCAATGCCCGGGCGCGCGCGATCACATGGGTGTTTGCCGCGCGAAGCACGGTGGAACCGCCAATCCTCGAACTGGGAAACGCGAAGCTGCTCGAAGGCGACAAGCCCTGGCGTGCGGAGCGCCTTCCTCTGGTAGAAGATCGCGTTCGCGGTAAGCTAACCCAACTTTCCGTTCGCTTGGGTGATGCCGACTGGCTCGATGGTGCGTTCAGCGCGGGCGACTTGATGATGGTGTCGGTGCTGCTCAGGTTGAAACCATCGGGAATTCTGGACGAATACACAAACCTTACCGCCTATGTCGCCCGCGGCGAAGTGCGGCCTGCCTACAAGCGAGCTCGAGGAGAGTTCGGATCCGGATTCGGATTCTGTGACTGTGCCGGTTATCGGTATCGGTATCGGTATCGGTAATCAGTGAGCTCGGTGCCGGCGAGGAGTCAGGGAATCAATTTTCTGTACGCACCCGGGCTGATGTGCTGAAACCGGCGAAAGACTCTGTTGAAGTGATTCACATTGGCGAATCCACACACCTCGGCAATTTGCTTCAGCGAGGCGTGACCGTGCAGGAGCATCCGCGTAGCCTCCTGAACACGAGTTTGGGCCACCACGCGCGCAGGTGTTTGGCCTGTGCGATCCCTGAAGAAGTGGCTGAAATGGCTGCGGCTCATTCCGTATTCGGCGGCGAGCGCTTCGACGTTGAGTGCCCGCTTTGGATTGACCAACACCCATTTCCGAACTGCCTCCAGCAAGCGATCGCTCTCGCTCGATGGATCATTCAATTGGTGACCTAGGCGCTCGTAGGCGATCACGAATTCGAAGATTGCGAGTTCGACGTCGAATGGGTCGCGAAAATCCTTTTTCAAGTAGCCCGAAATGAGGCAAAGGGCGCTCGCTAGAAAAGCGCTCGCGGGCTCGAAGCGAACAACCGGACCCGTCACGGCAATTTGCCGGGAAACCCGCTCTATCAAGTATCGATGGTAGACATTGATCCAGCCGAAGGTCCAACCCGGTGAAGCCTTTGGGAGGTAGTAGCGATGCTGGGACGGAACAACGGCAAAAAATCCCATGCCCGGTGTCATCTGTTGTGGAGGCTCGCCTTCGTGTTCGAAGTTTCCCCATCCTGCTAGCGTGAACTGGAAGTAGAAGAAGGGCGGGCTGGCCAATCGCCTCATCCCATCCCACGAGTAGTGGGTCTGCGGCGTGCGAGCCTCGACTGCTGCGTAAAAAGAAAGATCGTCCGTCCACCAGGCAGGCGCGGCGTGCCATGCCTTGGCCGCTTGCACGAGCTCTTGCAGTGTAGGATCCCACGGAGCAGGTGGAGCCGGTCCCGCCAAAACTGCCTCGGCTATGTCCGAACCGAGCAATTCGACGGCACCTGGTTGGCGTTTCGCTGGCTTGGAGCGAGTCACAAACAGACAATATTCTTCGCATCCGCGATTTCAAGGCACTGCTCTCGAGGCCCCTCGGATCTCGATCCATGCCGCCTAGTGAGGATTATCCGAGTCGAATTTTCCGTGTGCGACCGTGTTGATTGCCCTAGATGGCCCACATGGGACAATCGCAGGCGTCGGCAGTCGGCTTCGACGGGGGGAGCGAGGAGGCTTTCTTGGAGTGATTCACAAACAGACAGCGTTCCGCACATTGTGACGATTGCAGGAACACTCCACTCGAGTCACCATCCGGTTGGGTTTCGGCAGAATGAACGCACAATCAATGATGGAACCGTCCCGTACGTGTCACTATTGATCTGACTGTGTAGTCGTGGCTAGTTGCCAGGTCGTTCGGAGGCTTACATGCGAAAAATATCATCTGCGGCACTATGCCTTGCAACAATATTTCCGCTCGGATGCTCCGGCTCGGAGTCGCCGGTCAGCCCGGCCAACGGAGGGGACAACGGTGCCGGTGGACTGACGACGTCTGGCGGCAATTCAGCGAGCGCATCAGGCGGTATGGGTGCTCCAGCGTCGGGTGGAGCCCCTGCATCGGGAGGCTCCGGTACCACGGGAGGGTTGACCTCGCTCGCAAGCGGCGGAGCGAATGCGACGGGAGGAACCTCGACGACGGGCGGCGCCAGGCCCACCGGCGGGAGTGCTTCGACCGCTGGCGCGGCGTCTATTGGCGGCACCACCGCGACCGGAGGGACAACGAGCACCGGCGGCTCGAGGCCAGTAGGTGGAGCGCCACCTACCGGTGGTGCTGCTCCGACCGGTGGGGCGCCTCCTGACGGTGGTGCTGGTCCAACCGGTGGGGCGCGACCCACGGGTGGCTCATCGACAATGGGCGGTACGAATGCCACGGGTGGAAGAACTGCAACTGGCGGCGCGCCTGCAACCGGTGGAACGAATGCCACGGGTGGAGCGAAGGCCACGGGCGGTACCACAGCAACTGGTGGGACGACGAGCAACGTCTTGGGCGCAACTCCACCGATGGGTTGGAACTCGTGGAACACGTTCGGATGCAATGTGAGCGAGTCGCTCATCAAGGGAGTGGCCGACACGTTCGTGTCGAGTGGCATGATGGCCGCCGGCTATCAGTACGTCAATCTCGATGACTGCTGGATGAACGGGCGTGATTCGAGTGGAAAAGTTCAAGTAAACGCGACCAATTTCCCCTCGGGAATGGCCGCGCTCGCCACCTACGTTCATGGCAAAGGCTTGAAGATTGGCCTCTACTCGACACCCGGCACGAAGACTTGCGCCAATATATACAGTGGCTACACCGGTGGGGTGGGGAGCCTCGGTTACGAGACGAGCGACGCGCAAACCTACGCGTCGTGGGGTATCGACTATCTCAAGTACGATAAATGTACGGCCGCGCTCAGCGGGTTCGCCGTAATGCGCGACGCCCTAAAGGCAACGGGGCGGCCCATTTTCTACAGTATCAATCCGGGAGACGGAACGGGCTGTCCACCCAATAGCTGTTCCATCAACTTGGTCAACACCGCCAACATGTGGCGTATCGGCTATGACATCAACGCGAGCTGGTCATCCGTAACATCGCTCATCGATCAGGATCAAAACCTGTACTCTTATGCGGCGCCTGGACATTGGAACGATCCGGACATGATGGAGGTCGGAAAACTCGCGAGTACCACGGAAGACCAAGCACACTTTAGCATGTGGGCAATTCTTGCGGCACCACTTATCGCTGGCAACGACATACGCAGCATGAGCGCGGCGACGAAGACTATCCTCACCAACACCGATGTCATCGCGGTGGATCAAGATCCTCTTGGTTCACAGGGGAGGTTGGTCGCAACTCCGGGTACGAATCTGCAAGTGTGGTCCAAGACGCTGTCGGGCACGAACACACGCGCCGTCGCGCTATTCAACCGCGGCTCAGCAGCCGCGTCGATATCGGTTCAGTGGACTGCGCTCGGCATTCCAGCGGGCGCAGCGACCGTAAGGGATCTTTGGAGCCATACCGATCTGGGGAGTTTCACCAACTCCTACACGGCTTCATCGGTGCCGAGCCATGGCGTCACCCTGGTCAAGGTCGTGAGTTCTCAGTGAAAGACGACAGCATCGTCACGTCGAAGGAGCGCTCTATCCTTGCTCCTTGCCCCCGGGCAGCATCTACCTGTATCGTGAGGTGGCCTTCAGGAGGATCGACGTGAAACGATGTTCGTATTGTGCACTCGCTCTTTTGGCATTGGGATGTTCACCGGCCGCGACTACGGCAGGTGGCAACGTGCGAATCGAAAGGGCTGATCCACCGCCGAGCTGTGAACAGATTAGTGTCATCAGCGCAACCGCGTCGAATACCGGAAATGACGACGCGAGCGTGCGCGAAAAGTTGCGCGATCGAGCAGCGGCAAGCGGTGCCAACTACGTCAGGCTAGATACGCTGGGCGGCAGCAACACAATCAAGGAGTACACAGGAACAGCTTACAAGTGCCCCTCGGGAACGTGAATTTGCCCGCCCCGAGTGAGGCCGTGAAGGATCCGGATTCGGGATTCTGTGCCAGTGCCTGTATCGGTG
>PMCK01000608.1 GCA_003154095.1 Myxococcales bacterium
GATGGCCTCAGTGGCATGTGGAACTTGCACCTCGGACATGGCCGTCAAGAGTTGATCGAAGCGGCAACGCTGCAGTTATCACAGCTGGCATTTTCCACGACCTACGCAGGTGCCACTTCGCTACCAGCCATCAGGCTAGCGGAGCGACTACGGCAACTCACTTACCCCGGAATCGAAGCATTCTTCTTTACCAGCGGTGGCGCCGAGGCGACCGATACGAGTATCCGAACGGCCCGGTACTATTGGCGAGCCCAGGGCTGCCCTGACAAGACCAAGATCATCTCCAGACATCTTTCTTACCACGGTTGTACTGTCGCAGCCGCCAGTGCCACGGGCGTACCGGAGTTCTCGGAAGTGTTTGGGCCTAGGTTGCCCGGCTTTTTACATATCGAGTCACCGTACCCTTATCGATTTACTGGCGGAAACCCCGATAAGACGCCTGGCGTGGCAGCCGCGGACTTACTCGAAGCCGCAATAGTTCGTGAAGGCCCAGCTACAGTGGCTGCGTTTCTAGCAGAACCGGTGCAGGGGGGCGGCGGCGGAGTGCTCATCCCTCAGAATGACTACTTTCAAAGGGTTCGGGAGATTTGCGATCGCTACGAAGTACTGTTCATCAGCGACGACGTGATCACTGGCTTCGGGCGTACTGGGCGCTGGTTTGGCCTGGAGCACTGGGGGGTGTCACCAGATATCGTTCAGTTTGCTAAGGGCATCACTAGTGGCTACTTCCCGCTCGGTGGTATTGGCGTCTCAGCCAAAATCAAAGGAGTATTGGATGACGCGAATGCTGACTCGCGCTGGTGGCACGGCTACACCTACTCGGGTCACCCGGTTGGTTGCGCGATTGCTTTGGCAACGCTCGACGTGATTGAGCGCGAAGGCTTGGTGGAGCGTTCGGCAACACTTGGCCGCCGCTTGCTAGAGCGCCTGGCTCCAATTGCAGATCATCCCAACGTCGGGGAAATCCGCGGGCTAGGGTTGCTTGCTGGAATCGAGTTTGTCGCCGACCGCAGCCAGAAGACGCGATTTGAGCCTGACCAAGCCGTTAGCAAACAGCTGCGTGAGGCTTTGCTCGAACGCGGTCTCTATACTCGTGTACTGAGCAACGTAATTTGCCTTGCTCCGCCACTGATTGCTACCGAAGCTGAGATCGATCGAATCGCAGATATCGTCGTTGACGCAATCCAGTCAACGTTGCCCCCCAAGTCTAGCTTTCGAGCGAATCAAACTCGCCGCAATTAGTTCAACCACACCAAACCAGCGCAGAGAAACCAATATGGCACGCATTTCGTTAGTAGACCCCAACACGGCCACCCCTGAACTTCGCGCAGCGCACGAAGCTGTCGTTCAGAGTCATGGTGTAGTGACGAACATGAAGGCTACCCTGCTACACTCGCCGGTGGCACTGCACGCAGTGCTCACCTGGTACGACCTGTTTGCCCAAGTCAAACCGTTCTTGGGGGAACGGCTGGCTGTGCTGTTCTGTGATGCCATTTCCAGGCAGAATCGCTGCGAACTGTGTGCCACGTTCATGCGTCGAGCCATCATCCAAGGTGGCGAAGACCCCGAGCGGCTCGAGTTGAGTGAGCGCGACAAGGCGGTCGTTGAGTATGGGCGCCAGCTCGCCGCCAACCCCAATCGCGTCTCTGACCAGTTGTTTACGAGACTGCAATCATACTTCTCGGAACGTCAAATCGTGGAGCTGACCACTTTTGGTGCACTCATGATCGTCAACAACATCTTTAACGGCGCCTTGCAGGTCGACCTCGATGAGTCGTTGGATGGCTACCTTATTCAGCCAGAAGTCGCCTTCGCGTGAAGCGTCAACCCGAGAGCGCAAGATGGCAGAACGACAACTAGGATTCGACACGCTTCAATTGCATGCAGGTCAGACCCCTGATTCCGCAACAGGCGCACGCGCAGTCCCGATCTACCAGACGACGTCATTCGTCTTCAAGACCTTCGAGCAAGCGAAGGCCATCAGTTCCGTGGAGGAATTTGGCTTCGATTACACGCGGATCACCAACCCGACGTGCGAAGTGCTCGAAAATCGGATTGCTGCGCTGGAAGGGGGTTCAGGCGCACTGGCATTGGCGTCTGGTTCCGCCGCCACAGCGTATTCGATTCTTAACATCGCTCATGCCGGCGACGAGATCGTGGCAGCGCGTACTCTGTACGGCGGCAGTTTCAATCTTTTCACTAACACACTCCCCAAGCACGGGATCCAGAGCCACCTAGTTGACCCCTCGAACGTCGTCAACTTCGACCGTGCTATTAACGAGCGCACGCGCGCAATATTCGTCGAAACGATCGGAAATCCCGACGTGAATATCGTCGACTTCGACGCCATCGCAAGAGTGGCCGAGGCTAATGGAGTACCCCTGATCGTCGACAACACCTTTGGCACCCCCTATTTGTTCCGCCCCTTCGATCACGGGGCAAACGTGATTGTCCATTCAGCAACCAAGTACATTGGCGGGCACGGAACGAGCATTGGAGGCCTGTTGGTCGACGGGGGTAACTTCGACTGGTCAAAGAGTGGAAAGTTTCCAGATTTCACTACACCCGATCCCTCCTATAGTGGATTCGTGCACTGGGATCGATGGGGCAACTACCCTGGACTCGGGAACATTGCGTATATCATCAAGGCGCGCCTACACTATTTGAGGGATTTTGGCGCGTGCATGAGTCCGTTCAATGCCTTTCTGTTCTTGCAAGGCCTAGAAACGCTGTCGCTGCGTATGCGCCAACAGGTAGCCTCCACTCAACGAATTGGCGAGTATCTAGAGCACCATCCGGACGTTACCTGGGTCAACTACCCAGGGCTTGCCTCAAGCCCTTACCATGAGCTTGCGCTCAAGTACTTGCCGAAGGGCCCTGGCGCCATTTTGACGTTTGGTGCGAAGGGTGGCTTCGACCGCGCCCGACGCATCATCGAAAAGCTGACGATCTTTTCGTTTCTGGCCAACGTTGGGGACTCAAAGTCCCTAGTCGTTCACCCAGCGACCGTAACACACAGTCAATTGACGGAAGCTGAGCAACTCCTTGCCGGCGTCAAGCCCGAGCAAATTCGACTTTCCGTTGGAACCGAGGATGCCGACGACCTGTTGTGGGATCTTGAACAAGCTCTCGAAGCGAGTCGCTCACTCTAGACTCCGAATCAACAAGTTCGAAATCACGAAGATCGAAATCGCAAGTAAAGCACGGGCACCGTAGAGCCACATTGTCTGGCCCTAAGCGGTGCGAACGAGGCGCATGTTGGTTCCACCCTGCCCCAAATGTAGTACCGCCGGTATCATCGGAAGTAACTACACCGTAGCCGCTACCCGTGATCTTGAACGAGCCTCCGCTGGGAGGGATGTCGGGCTGCTGTGAACCGTCCGATCCGCATGCGCTTAGTGACAATAACAGCATGAGCGGCAACGAAGACCGAAGCAGATGAAGTACCAGGCTCACCCCGGTAGGCTAGCATGCCGCAGGCGTGCAACGACTGGGCGGAACTAGTATTCTATAGTCTGGCCATGGTGCTCGAACGCCGCCGGAGTTCATTGATAAATCCGGCGGCGTTTCCGTGCCGTCACTTCAAAAAGAAGACTTGAATCGAGGGCAATACGAATTCAAGCGAAAGCCAGTGCGTCGTCGAGCGCCTCAATGATGTCATCGGGATGCTCGATTCCAATCGAGAGGCGAACGAGATCGGGCGTGAGGCCGCCTGAACGCTGCTGCTCCTCCGTGAGCTGCGAGTGTGATGTGCTCGCCGGGTGCAGAATCAAACTCTTCGCATCGCCGACATTGGCCAAGTGAGAGAAGAGCTTGATATTGTCAATCAGCTTGACCGCCGATTCGTAGCCACCCTTGGTGCCAAACACAACCATGCCACCAAAGCCGCGCTTCAGAT
>PMCK01000296.1 GCA_003154095.1 Myxococcales bacterium
CGTCCTTGGCCCCCCCCCCACCCAGTTCGCATTTCTTGGACTTCGCCGACCAAGTGCGCGCCAAGGTCGAAGCTAGACTAAGACGACGTCTCGCAGCAGAAGTGCGAGAAATGGAAAATATAGGACCACGGGCCGCGTCCGCCTGCGAAGCGCTTTCGGACTTGTGCTTGCGCGGCGGCAAGCGCCTCCGGGCAGCACTCGTATCCACCGGTGCACTCTGCTTTGGCAAGCAGTACGACGACAAGTTACTGATCGACATTGGCGCCGCGGTCGAATTGCTGCACACGTATTTTCTGGTTCACGACGACTGGATTGACAGCGATCTCGTGAGACGAGGCGGGCCAAGCGCCCACGCCGTTCTTCGTCGCTCCTTTGGGCAAGACGCCGGTGACGCCGCAGCGATACTTGCCGGTGATTGGGGCTCTGCCGTAGCGAATGCCTGGATGGCCCAATTGCCCCTGCCGCTAAAAGCCCTCACGCGGGTGCTTACTGCATTCTCTAGGATGCAGCGAGACGCTGTAGGAGGTCAACTGCGCGATATCTTAGCAAAAGATAATGATATCGAGCTCACCTATCAATTAAAGACCGCCAGCTATACAGTCGAGGGGCCCATCAATCTCGGCGCCATCGTTGCAGGAGCCACGATCGATGATTTGCGCAAAATACGGAGATTTGCGATTCCGGTTGGCGTCGCATTCCAGTTGCGCGACGATTTGATCGGGCTATTTGGCTCCCCAAAGACTACTGGCAAACCCTTCGGTAGTGATTTGCGCGCTGGAAAACGCACCGCGGTGGCCGTCTGCGCACTCGAGCGGGCGCGCGGCTCAAATCGAAGAATTATTGCCGCGACATTTGGAAATCCGCAGGCATCGAACCGACAATTGAAGGAGGCTGTTCACGCTATCGAATCCGTCGGTGCAAAATCGCTCGTGGAGCAACGCATAGTCAAACTTCTCGAATTGGCCGAGCGCCAGCTTCGGGTGGCACCGATAAGCGCTGCCGGTCGCAAGCTCTTGGCTTCGGCCGCATCTGCGCTAGTATTAAGGTCGATGTAGGGGTCAGTCCTAACCGAAAATTGAGCTGTATTTTGGCGGTTGCAAAAGGGAAAGTCATCTTGTTGGGCGAGCATGCAGTTGTATACGGCATGCCGGCGTTGGTTGTCGGAATCGATCAAGGCGCGCAGGCTTCCGTGACAATCGACGGGAACTGTTCGATTACCCTAGGCAACCGCCAAGCGCGCCCTGGGGATGGTGAACTGGGAATTGCTTTCAAGGCATTAATGGATTCACTGGACACGCCTCCCTTGCGCGCCACTATTGATCTAAGAGTACCTGCTGGCTGCGGGCTAGGGGCGTCCGCTGCCGCAGCAGTGGCGTTGGCTAAGGCTGCACTTGACACGATTGAGCCCGCTTCGAGCGAGTCAGCGTTTCGCAATAAGCGGGTACTCAAGGCCGCGCACGCTTGGGAAAAGATATTTCACGGCAACCCATCCGGGGTAGATGCCCTGGCTGCGCTCCTGGGCGGATGTTTTGTCTTTACGCGCAGCGACGGCCCCGAGCCCATCCAGCTCTTGCGGCCAATTCAATTGGCAGTTGCCGTTGCGGATGCTCCAGCCGATACACGCACACAGGTGACTAGAGTTGCCGATCGATATGAAGCGGACAGCGCTGGCGTAGATAGAATCTTTGAACGGATACGATCGCTGGTAGAGTCCGCCCAATTGACTTTGGCAGAAGGCGCTGTGGCACCGTTGGGAAATCTGATGAATGAAAATCACAGGCTCCTCCGCGAACTCGGCGTGTCTACGGCGCGGCTCGACAGTGCTTGTGAACACGCACGCCAAGCTGGAGCGCTGGGGGCCAAACTGACGGGCAGCGGTGGTGGCGGTTGCGTTGTGGCGCTATGCGCTGAAGATCCGGGGCCTATAATTAGGGCCTGGGCCAACCAGGGTTTATCCTGCTTTTCTACAACGATTGGCCAAGCGAATTAAGGCGGGGTTTGACTCATGACACCGCGATTTGCCGCCACTGCGGTCGCACATTCGAATATTGCGCTGATAAAATACTGGGGCAAGTTACCGATATCCGGAAATTACCCGGCGGTTCCTAGCCTTTCGCTAACATTGGATGCATTGCGTACCCGGACACGAGTAACGTTCGATTCCCAGTATTCACAAGACGAATTCGAGCTCGATGGTAAACGGGTCTTGGAACGACCGCTGCAGCGGGTGTCAAGTTTGCTCGATGCAATTCGATCGCTTGCCAGCTTGGAGTATTTCGCCAAGGTAGTATCTTCGAATAATTTCCCGACGGCATCGGGTCTAGCATCGAGTGCGTCGGGGTTTGCCGCGTTGGCAGTGGCCGCAACACACGCGGCCGGGCTAAACCTTGAGCCAGCGGCTATTAGTTCGCTTGCAAGGGCATGCTCGGCATCGTCAGCGCGGTCGATCCACGGGGGTTGGGCATCTCTCGATGCGGGTGCAGACTCGGCGAACGCCTTGGATTCTGGGCAGAATTGGGACGTGGTTCTGATCGTGGCTGTCACCGATCCTGGACCGAAGGCAATTGGATCTACGCAAGCAATGATACGTTGCGCCGATACGAGCCCCTATTTCGCCGCCTGGGTCGAGACGGCCCCAGTCCTCTTTGCTCGGGCCTGCGGGGCGCTACACCACCGTGATTTGGATGCGCTTGGACGCTGCATGGAAGAGAGTACTTGGCGTATGCACGCAACGATGCTCACGGCAGTTCCGGCGGTAGTCTATATCTCGCCGATCACGCTGGCGATCATCAATGAAATTCGTAGCAGACGAAGCGCATCGGTCCCCGCCTACTTTACAACCGACGCGGGTCCGCACGTCAAAGTCCTGACCATGGCGGAGCACGCAGCAGCTGTGAGAAGCTGGCTGACACAAATTCCTGGGGTAACGGACACGATAATTTGCAAACCGGGCCCCGCTGCTTTCGTTGAGACTCCTGTCACGGAGGGTCACACCGCTTGAAGGCCCGAGCGCCAGGCAAGGTCGTGCTTTCTGGCGCCTATTCGGTACTAGAAGGCGCTGCGGCCATAGTCTCCGCCGTAGACTGCTATGTGATCGCCGACACGAGCCGCACATCTGACTTCGTTACCGAAGAAGTGCGGGCTGCATCGCTTTCGCGTGTTCCCTGGTTCGACGCCAGCGCTTTGCGTGCCCAGAATCGAAAACTGGGACTCGGCTCGAGCGCCGCGATATTGGTCGCGTCGTTGGCCGCCGACCAATTGGACCGAACTTCAAACCTTGACGATGAAACGCTCGCCGACTGCGTCCTGCCATTGGCCCTCAAAGCACACGCTCGTGTACAACCGCTGGGAAGTGGAATCGATGTTGTGGTCTGCTGCCGGGGCGGCACTCGAATTGTGCAAAAAGCCGGCGACGTCATCACTCAAACGCGTATTCAACTACCCCCAACGCTTTGTATCGAGATCTGGACCGCTCCAAATTCATGTAGCACCCATGACATGCTTCGAACCTTGAATGAGTACCGGAGTGGACATTCGAAGCAGTATTCTCGGCGCATTGCGGAGCAATCGTTGGCTTCGCAGCGAGCAGCCAGTGCAGCCGAATTCGGGGACGCAAAGTCGTTCGTATCGGCGCTCGCGGCACAGCGATTTGCTTTGGAAGCACTTGGACGCGACGCCCGTCTCAATATCGTGACGGGCGAGGTATCGGCACTCGCTGACATGGCGGCCGAGGAATCGGCTGCAGTATTGCCGGCCGGTGCCGGAGGTGGCGATATTGCGATATTCGTGGGGCTTCGGCCACCTTCAGTTCGGCTTCGGACACTGATGCTCAGTCAAAATCACANNCCGTAACCGTGAACCCAATCGACAGCAGAATACCGGGATTTTATCGACTAACATTGCATGAGCGGCAGGATTTGATCGCCGATCGCCTTCAGACACCCGCCTCTGCATTGAGACGACTGCTCGACGCAGGTGGTCTTACCTCGGATATTGCGAACAACACGGTCGAAAATGTAATTGGAACGTATGCCCTGCCATTTGGCCTGGCTTTGAATTTTCGTGTCAATGGCACGGATCGGATCATCCCCATGGTAGTGGAGGAACCTAGTGTGATTGCCGCGGCATCCAATGCTGCCCGACTTGCACGAATGTCAGGTGGTTTTTTCGCGAGCATGATTGACACGCAAATGACAGGACAGATTGAGATTCGCGGAATCGAGAATGTTTCTGAATCTATCCGTTTACTCGGACTTGCTCGGGCGCAATTGCTCGAGCTGGCAAATTCGGCGGCGCCAGGTCTTGTAAGTCGGGGCGGAGGGGCTAAAGAATTGGAGGTACGTGACCTGGGTCGCGGAATGTTGGTCGTGCACATATATGTCGATTGCAAAGATGCGATGGGGGCCAACTTGGTCAACGGGATTGCCGAGGCAATTGGGCCTGAAATTGCACGAATCGCGCGAGGGCGCCTGGGGCTACGCATTCTCACTAACCTCTGTGATCGCCGCCGCGTCAGAGCCGAATGCCGTGTCGCGATCGCACACTTCGCCGATTCGAAAGGGGCATCCGACTCTGGTCCTGATCCGATTGCCGCAGGGCGACAAATTGCGATTGCCATCGAAGAAGCATCGCGGTTTGCCTCGATCGATCCTTACCGCGCCGTAACGCACAACAAAGGGATCATGAACGGAGTAGATTCCGTCGTGCTCGCTACGGGCAATGACTTTCGAGCAGTGGAAGCCGCAGCACACGCCTGGGCAGCCATAGGAGGTAGTTACCGACCACTTGCTCAGTGGCAAATAGGAGATGACTTTCTGACGGGTCAGCTTGAAATGCCGCTGGCGTTGGGTATCGTGGGCGGAACCCTGCGCGTGCATCCAACGGCCCAATGGGCACTGAGTCTTCTCGACGTAAAGTCAGCTTCGGAACTCTGCGAAATTGCTGCGTGCGTCGGGCTCGCATCCAACCTTTCCGCACTTCGAGCATTGGCGACCGAGGGTATCCAGCGTGGACATATGTCATTACATGCGCGCAATGTGGCCGTCACGGCCGGCGCAAGTCCCGAGGAAGTGGAATCCTTAGCCCGACTGCTCGTTGAAGGTGGCCGGATCAACGAAGTCGCCGCCCAATCACTGCTACTAGAAATTCGTACCTTAGCACTGAAAGGACAGCCGTGATGTTCGCCCCCAATGTCCCCTATTCGACGTTACTGCGGCCCGAACTTTCAGAACTAAAGTCATACGTACCGGACCTGGGTGACTATTCGATTCGGCTGGATCCCAATGAGGCGCCGCCGTTTCGAAACAACGAGATTGCCGCTCGATTGGCAGAGGCAGCGGCCAACATTGAGTGGGAGCGCTACCCCGACCCGACGGCACTGCAGCTTCGCGAAGCACTGGCAGCTCGTTGCGGTGCCCTGGCCGACGAAGTTTTGGTCGGAGTAGGAAGTGACGAACTCATCAGTCTGCTGGTCACCGCTTTGTCGACATCCGAGGGTCCCCATAACCCGCCCACGGTGCTCACGATTTCACCCACCTTCGTCATGTACAAGATGTCGGCCCGGGCGCGCGGCTTCAGGGTGCTCGAGGTACCCCTCGACGAGTCCTGGGACCTTGCGGAGAAGAGCTTCTGATATGCACTTGAAACGGCCTCCCCTAATTTGCTTTTCATTGCAAGTCCCAATAACCCAACCGGCAATCTTGCAAGCCGCGACCGTCTGGAACGCTTACTTGAATCCGCTTCGAACACTGTATGCGTCATTGACGAAGCCTATATCGACTACGCCCACACTACTCACATGGAACTTCGCAAGCGGTTTCCCAATTTGGTCATTCTTCGGACATTGAGCAAAATTGGCTTTGCCGCGCTTCGTGTCGGGTGGTTAGTCGGTCCACGGGCGCTGCTTCAAGAAATTGACAAAGTCCGACAACCGTACAACTTGGCGAGTCTCAATCAAGAGTTGGCCAGGCTAGTGGTCACCGAGTTGAGTCCGCTGATATCGGAGCATGTGTACGATGTAATTTCCGAGCGTGAGCGGCTGCTGGAGCAAATTCAAGGACTCGATGGCTACGCGGTGACCCCCAGCGATGCGAATTTCTTGTGGGTCAAGACGAGCCGACCCGCACAAAGCATACATGCACATCTTCGAAGCAAGGGAATACTAGTTCGAAGCTTTCATGAACGGGGCGGACGCCTGGCGAATCAACTACGGATCACCGTAGGGACTCCCAGCCAGAACGATAGGCTCATCGAGGTGCTCGCAGAAACGCAATGAACGGGTTGCGCCCTTTTCAGCTGAATCGCCGTGCGCGGCTCGAAGTTTCGAGCCTTCGGGTGTCTGCCGTGGCTCGACTCGCCCGGGTCGCATTCCTTTTTGTCGCTTCGACCGCGAGCTGTGGCCCTAGTCAAGTCGTACGAATTAGAGCCGGTCAGTCCTATGAAGAGCGGCTAATCGATTCGCGCGCATACGCGGCATTCATGCGCGCCCGCATGTCCGAAGCGAAAGGCGATTCATCGCGCGCCACACTCCAATATCAAGAAGTACTGTCGTACGATCCACAGGCCGTGGAAGCTTGGGTTCGGATAGGTGGCATCAACTGCCAGAACGACCCAACAAGAGCACTGGACGCTTGGCAGAACGCCGAGCGCTTGGACGCACAGTCGCCCGAACTTTGGCTCCAAAGAGCACGCTGCGAATATCGACTAGGGCGCTTCGAACTTGCGCTGAACTATGCGCGATTGACAGTGCGTTTCGAGCCAACTTCAGCACAGGCCGCCGTACTAATTGCAGATGCCTCGTTAAGACTCAACCGGAGGGAAGAAGCCATCACTTGGCTCCTCGGAGCCACTGCCATGAGTCCGATGAATGTTTACCTGTGGAAGACGATATTTCTCTCGAAGAATGTGCCCAGTTTCGAGCGACGATATGCCGCCATGCAACTCGCCCAGCTGAGGCCGCTGGACGCATCCTCGATACCATTCGCCTATTCCATCGAGTCAGGTGATACGCCAGTCCGCGCCGCAGGGAGACTCAAATTGGAGCTTATGCTCGAAACAGCACTTCGCAGAAGCGATACGACAGAATCGCAGCGCGTTGCTACACTATTGGGTCTCAATCCCGAGCAACTTGCGCTGCGAGCACTCATTGAAGGCGCATACAACGTTGCCCTCGATGAAGTGGAATTGTTGCTTGCCGTGGACTCTAACAACGCCTCTGCTTGGATTGTGGGCCTGGTGGCCGCCGACCGAAATCGCGATGATGCTCGCTTCAATTCCCTGCTAGTTCGCTGTCCGAAGGCGCCAGTACCATCGAATGCCCGCTATCGGGATCTTCTCGTCGAACTGGTCGGCAATCGTGCGACGCTGGATGCCGTAAGTTCGAGTCTGGGAAAATGAGAGCCTTCACCCGGTCGAGCCAAACGCTTCCAACTCTGCGTGCAGCCTCGTGGTGACAGTCCTTCCGGGATCCTGCATTCGGGGCCGAGTTGCCTTGCGTGGTTACAAAAGCCAGCGCACACTCGCTCTCTCGGATAGGACCCGTTGCACATCATTGCCACCCCAACAGCACGCTTACTAATTGCAATGGCCACCCTGGGTGTCATTGCCGCAGCAATTTTCCGGGAGCCAATTGCAATGCTGTGGCTGGGGTCGGTACTCATGGGACTGGCTGTGACTCGCGCTGCAGCCAATCTTGTCGTTGCGCGTGCACGACGGCAAGGGTTCGAAATGTACTTCAAGACACCTGTGCGCCGCCTTATTGTCACCAGGCATGAACAGTTCACACTGGATATAGTCCTGCGCAATCGATCGGACGCAGCACTCCAGCTACGTGACTTTCAAGTGCTGGCCTCTCCAGAAATCGTCATGTCGGCGGCTCTGGAGCAAGCCCGCGTCGTGGCTAACTCGAGCATTGAACTTTCTTTGCGCGGAACCGCTTTACGGGTGGGTCGCCATGCCGTGCATGGGCTCTCACTGCGCGTCGTGCACAGTTTGGGTGCGTTCGAGTCGCCACTGATATTCGTAAATCCAATACAAATTGTCGTGCATCCGGCGATCACCAGACAAGGCGTCAAGGCATCCTTTGGAGGACTGAGCCGCCGACCATCAGATGCCGAACGAACTGGAAACATGTCTGGCGATTCAATAGAACTTCGCGAGCTGCGCGCTTACCAACCCGGCGACGCGCTGCGCAAGATTGCTTGGAAAGCATCGGCGCGGCGGGGCAATTTGTTGGTTCGCGACGAAGAGTTGATGGAGCGTCAGTCGCTCTGGGTAATCCTGGACGCGTCGTTGGAATTATGGGCAGGCGAGCTTGGCAAGGCACCACTCGACGAAGGAGTCGATCAAGTAGCGTCCGTCTTGCATAAATACATTTCCTTGGGTGACCACGTTGGGCTGGGTGTAGTGGCAGCGCGCGTACTGGCTTGGATACCACCTGACACCGGCGCCGCACACTCAGCGCGAATGAGAAACGCATTGCTCAAGGCTGCCCAGCATTGGGATTCCGATCGTTCTGGCGGTGACGAACAAGATGTCGCTCGAGTAGG
>PMCK01000045.1 GCA_003154095.1 Myxococcales bacterium
GCTGTGGCGGATTCGGTGGCAGGTGCCCTTGCGACGACGATTGGAATGGGAGGCTTCGAGAGATTCATACTGAGCTACGCTTTGATATTCCGGAACTCGCAAAGATGAACGTCGTACTGAACCGCGCATGGGCTGATTCAAACGTTGAAGATCCGGATTCGCTGGTCAGGCGGACCTCGCTTACTGGTGGTATGACCTTCGTCCACGATCTGGATGCCGGTACTTCCCAAGACATCAACGAACTATGGAACCAAGCCATGAACGAGCAACCGATCGAATGTGGATGCGATGGCAACGCGGTATTCAAATGGACAAACGCGATGCTCGAGAGCCCTGGACAACGCAGTGTCAAAATCGATGGCATTGAGTTCCATTGGCGGATTCGACCAGGAGACAAGGTCGACATCGTAACTCGTTATGATGCCACAGCGATCATCCGTGATGTGCTCACGAACAACCTTCTGTTTATTAGTTCTGCCGGAGTCGTCTCTGGGGACGTAGAAGAAGAACTCGTGAAAGGGCTCAAGAAGTAGGCACAGGACTCGATATCTCGATCGTACGACGCTCGATTTGGGCCATGCAGGGTCCTTGGCGTCTGGTTTCAGCGCCGGCAAACTCGCAGGTGGATCCGACAAAGGCCTGTCGTGTCGATCATTGCCTTTTGCCGCAACTGGAGCGATGATGCAATTCGGTTGGTTGATGTCGACCTTTGCGGCTCAGCTGCCAGCCGTTGGGCAGACGCGCCGTCGTGGCCAGCGTTCGCCGTCGGATGCGTGAGAAACGTGCCCCCAAACTCGTTGAGTCTGTTAGTCTATCTGTCATTGAAACGAAATAAAGGAACGACTCAATGGCGACAAGGCACAGAGAGCGGGCATTTGAGTATGATGTGTGCCTATCATTTGCTGGCGAAGACCGCGTGTACGTGCGCAGGACCGCTGAAGCCCTTCGGTCGCAAGGCATTCGCGTCTTCTACGACGAGTACTCGGAAGTCGAACTCTGGGGGAAGGATCTCTACACGCACCTCGACCAGATCTACCGTGAATCGGCTCACTATTGCGTCGTGTTCATTTCGAAGCACTATGCCAAGAAACTGTGGACGAACCACGAGCGACAGAGTGCGCAGGCACGCGCCTTCAAGGAGAACAAAGAGTACGTCTTGCCCGTTCGGTTTGATAGTACGACTTTGCCGGGTCTAAGAGACACGGTCGGTTTCGTTGATGGCTCAAAGAAGACTCCAATCGATCTTGCAGGGATGATCTCCAGGAAGCTCGGAGATCGACAGCGCTCAAATTTCCTGCCACCAGTTCTAGATAGGCTTTACAAGCACTTGCGTGTGCGCGGCAAGAAGGCACGCGAGTCAGTGGATACCCATGCGCTGGCGTTTATGCGGACATTGGAGCGAATGACCGAACAGGAAAGGTTGATCGTTTTCACAGCCCTCCATCAAGGTTGTCCGTCAGAGTTGCCAGAAAACATCCACATAAACATCGATCTCCTGCGCAGACTGACAGGCATTTCGCCAGCCATGATAAAGCGCAGGCTAGGTAACCTCACGTCCTTGGGGTTTTCCGCCAGAATACGTGATGATGATGAGAACGAGGAGTCCTTGGGACGAGCCGAAATGCTCGTTCTTGAATGGGCGAACATGGACGTCGACGCCGTAGACGACGAACAAGATGAGTATCTTTCGATGGCAGTGGCGGAGGGTATGGTTTCGTTGGTGACAGATGGGCGATGCTTGGAATGTAGCCGGACCGCTTTGCAACGACTGGACTTTGGCCAACTCTCAGCGGTCACAGCCGAGGACGAGGAACACGAGGTACCGAATTCCGAGTAGCTGCCAGACTCTAGTTCATTGACCGCGTCATGTTGGGCACCGAAAACCATGAGGCAGTTTGAACAGACCTGCGTCAATCGACTGCTTGTAGAGTTTCGCATGTCGTCTGCGGCACTTTTCCCAGAGACCGAGACGCTGAAGTTCCTCCATGGGCTGGTTTCCAGGCGCGTTCACATTGTAACGAGTCGTAAGCACATGGTTAATGCCGCGATTCGGTCTTCGGTACGAGGTTGGAAGCGTCTCGAGGCTCTCATCAAGAAGTAAGTGATGAGCTGCACAGTATGACAGCCCCGCACAACCGAGATATTCCAGAAGTGACTTGTCAATATCACCGCAGCACCGACGAGTGGCGTCGAGGTACAAAATAACAGCCTTGGGTTGGACCAAGATCGGTTGGCCACACTCGTATGGTGCAATCGGCGGAGGCTTAGCACCTTTGCGCTTCGGCCAGGTTTTCATCAGCTTCGTGAGGAGCCCCGACGTCGAAGCCGCTTGAAGTTCCCTAGAAGCTCGCGCTGACTTGTGGGCGATACAGTTTCGAATGGCCCGAAAGTACGCGAGAACTGGTTCACATCTTTTGACTTCAGCCGCAGAAAGGCCCGTCCGATGGCACATTTTGGTCAACTTGTTGTCCCCGTTCCCGTCTCCGTCCTCCGCCTTAACGCTCTTTTGGTTGCGTTTGACCCTTGACGTTGCTGCATTGAGATCGCGCCAACGAGTGCGCTCTGCCTCGACGTTAACGACAAAGTCGTCGAGCGCCGAGTGGATGCGCACGATTGCCATCCTGCACGTGTCGTCGCCAGCCTGGCGGAGAATAGCACTTGCCTTGCGCCAATTATGGCCGTCACGCCAGCGCTTCTCCATTTGCGTGAGGAATTCGTCGCTGCTCGCATCTCGTGAGCAATATGCAAGGGCCGTTACCGCCGCCTTGAACTGCATGCTAAACGCATCATGAAACTCGAGGAAGCGAGCAAATGCCTCGTCGTGTGCGTTTGAGATGTCCATGTTTCGCAGCGTCAGCATAGTACAATTTCGACGCTGCTGGCTACCTGTTTGCGAACGCTGCCCAACTCACGCCCTGAGACCGACGGTGGCCACGATTACACCAACCCGAAGCGTCTCGGCCATCGCTGAAAACAAGATAGGCTCGGAAGATCGGGGAACAAATTTCTCAAAATTTGCTTTATCGAACATATCGGAACACCGTCACCGTTGCCACTCTCTACCGCCTCACCAACCCAAACACCCTCCCGCCGAGGTGATCCATACTCTCAAGCAGCGGAGTTGCGGCAACATCCGAGATATAGCCCCAAGC
>PMCK01000253.1 GCA_003154095.1 Myxococcales bacterium
CAACTCACTCAACAATACCCACTTGCCAGTCTATTGTCAGTCGATGAGCAACTGGATGAGATTGCGCGATTCGCAACCAGCCGTGACCATCTGGCGCTCAGAAGGTCGCTCGGTCTGACAGCGATGCCGAACTAGTCGCGCGACGGACACACAGGTAGCGCGGACCGCTCCAGACACGGCAGCAATACGAAAAAGTCGATACCTGTTAGTTCTTTACGGTAAGCGTCCAAGCCGCCAGCGCGGACGCACTGGCTACGTATAGGGCCACCGTGAGCGGAGAACGGCCTGCGGCACAAACCGCGTAGTCACCGATCGCGGTGGCCGCGCCGTACCCAATGAGCCCCCCGGCACTACCGAAAAAGCCGGCAATTGCGCATCGATACAGCATGCTCAAACGCGACGGGCGCGCGGCAGTGCCATCAGCCTCGGCAGGGGACTTCACTCCTGTCAGGTAGGACCTACGCAGTGCAATTGGGAGTGGCTTCCCTGAATTTAGACCCTCATGCGTTCATGAACATTGAACGGGGCCTCTGACCCCTAACAAGCCGTCAGCTGTCAGCAATCAGCTGTCAGCTATTCCTTAGAGATCCCGACAGCTGATGGCTGATAGCTGAAAGCTGATAGTTAGTATTGAAACGAGCTTCCCCCGATGAACTCTCGAAGTATCGACGTTGGCGGGACTCGATCCGGATAAAGCGCGACGAATCGATCTACGAGGCCCAAAAGACGAAACGCGGTGAGCCAGGCTCGGTCTTGCCGGGGTACCTCGAGCAAGTAACGCTCGGCGTAGACCTTGAGTACCGCAATTTCGTAAATTAGAGACGAATCGAAGACTGCATCTGCGTGATGTTGAAAGGGGAAAATGTGCTTTCTTTCGCCAGCGCGTACACTATCCCAGCGCGTAATCGTGTCTGCAGCGTTATACCCACGGGAATGTCGATCTCTGACGATTCGACGAATTAGCCGTACGTCGGACGCGTGCAAGCGGGTTGCTCTGTCGAATGGCAATTGCGCCAATGGGCAAATGAATACCCGAAACGCCTCTTCTTTTCCTATCTGGGCGAGGAGTGCCGGGTTCAGACCGTGGATCCCCTCCAACATCAGTATGCTGTGATGATCTACCTTCAGCTCAGGCCCGCCCCTGGGTTCGCTCTTGCCGCGCTTGAAATCGTAGTTTGCCGTTTTTACAGTTTCGCCCTTGAGCAACCGTCCGAGTTGCTCTTGGAACACGTCAAGGCGCAGCGCTTCCAGCGCTTCGAAGTCGTATTCGCCCTTGTTGTCTTTGGGTGTTAGCTCGCGGTCGCAATAATAATTGTCCAGCGAGATGGCTATCGGATTCATCCCAAGCACCTGCAATTGAACGCGCAGTCGCTTGATGAACGTAGTTTTTCCGGAACTCGAAGGGCCGGCAATGCAAACGATGCGAGCNNGCCTTTCCGCGACCATGGACTTCGTCGGCGATTCTACTGATCCGCTTCTCGTGGAAGCCTTCGCTGACGTTGATCAGCTCTCCCACGTGGCCGGTAATACAAGCGCGGTTGAATGCGCCGACGCTGCGCGTGTCCAGGGTTTCGAGCCAGCGCTCTTGCTGCTGCGTCATAGATATGGTCTGGCGCGACACGGCGAGCGCCTCTTCGTTGCTAACCGAGCCTGAAATCTGCGCCGCATAGCGGTAAGGTTCGGCGTCTTCCATGGTCGGAACGCGCGCATCGGGACCCAATTGTTCGGCGCGCAGCAAAGGTGCCGTGCCCTCCGCCGCTGACTCGGCTCGAGCTTTCGCGTGGTTCCAATTGCCGTAGAGCAACAACAGACCCCCCCGATCCGCCAAAATGCGAGAGCCGCTGGCCATACCGGTGCTTGGCAAGAGTGGCATCAAGATGAGTGCGTAAACCCGTCCGTAAGTGGCAAGCGGCACAATCGCGTCACGCCAAGTGGTCAGAAGTTCGACCGTATCCGACCACCCGATGCGACGAAAGTATTCGATGGCCTCATTGGCTCCAACACCAATTTCGACCAGGGGTCGATCTTCCAGTACCAACTGCTGCATGGCCTGCTGCAGCTGCAGGGCCAGCTCTTCGGCGCGCTGCTTGTAACCCAGTCCCACCAAGACGCGGCGACCAAAACCCACTGAATGAGCGAGGCGCAGATCGCTATCTGGGGCTACACGCTGCGCTGCCTCGAGCAACAACATAGCCTGCGACATGCGATGAATTCGGCCACCTTCGAAGGAATCGAGGACAATGGGTTCGACTTCGGCGTCCCAGGCTACTTGAGTTGTCAGAGAGACGGGCCGCCGCCCCAGTAAGGCTGCGACGACCTGGCTGCCATTGACCTGCTGCGGCAAAATCTTGGCTAGTGTGGTACCCGGCTCAGCAATGAGTTGCTCGTTGCCCATCCGAAGCACGACTTGGGTTGGACGCGGAACTAGAGTTGGCGCACTGGAATCGGTCGCTGATTGCAAAGCAGAAGGTCGAAGCGTTGCCGGAAGTTCTGACATCGGTAGACAAAGGAACAACGGCTGGCGGCCCCGGTCAAGTCGAGAAAATGAGGCAGCTCTGGAGCTGAACCAGCTCTCTAACCCATTCGGGCCACAAAACTCGAGGATTTAGGGCTGCCCTCGCAGAATGCAGAACCCTGGAGTCCGTACGCGAAGCAGTACTTGCTGCCACCCCGGCCGCCGCAACGAGCATAATGGTGATACCGCGCAACGGGATTTTCACTGGCGCGATTGGCTGCGCTGGCTATTGAGTGCCCGTCGTGCAGAAAAAGGCAACGCTATCGTGGATTGCATTTGCTGCAGTGTGTTTTTTCTGGGGCACGACAGCACCTGCCATCCGCGTTGCCGTTCGATATTTCCCGCCTTTGCTTTTGTCTGGTGTTCGCTTTGCAATGGCCGGGGCTCTTCTCTTGCCGGTGCTTCTTGTGTTGGGCAAAGGTCCAGATAACTGGACTGTGGCGTTGCGTCGATCGATTCCAGGTGGCCTATCTTTGGCGATAGCCAACGCGCTTACTTGCATAGGTCTTGCGACGGTTCGAAGCGGGCAAGGTGCGTTGTTGCTGGCCACTACTGCACTGTGGATGACCGTCATCGATGCCCTGTGGCCTTCGAGTCGTAGACGCGTGTCACCCTTGTCGTGGTTGGGACTGACGCTCGGGTTGCTCGGAGTAGCTCTACTCTTCGACTCGCCGACAATCTCACTCGGCGCATCGCTCGGGACGCTCATCTTGCTTGTGTCATCGTTGAGCTGGGCGTTTGGTTCTGTTTGGCAATCGAGGCACCCTTCCCACTTGCCACCCTTGCTGGAAGCTGCCCTGCAAATGTTGCTCGCGTCGTTGTTCCTGCTCCCGGGTGCTTACATCCTGGGTGAACGGTGGAACCCGGCGATTCCGACGACGGGGTGGCTGGCATTTATCTTCCTGGTTCTAACCGGCTCATTGATTGGTTTTGTCTCTTTCGTCTTCATTCTCAGGACTCTTCCTCCCCGTGTCGTAGGACTGTACACGTACGTCAACCCGGTCGTCGCAACCTGGGCGGGGTGGTGGTGGCTCGATGAAAACGTGCGACCCCGATTTTGGCTGGCATCCGCGGTCATTCTGGGCTCGGTGGCTCTCGTGCGTTACGCCGACAACCGGGCGTTCGCGGTAAAGACGGGGGAATCAGCGGCGGAATCAACTCTCCCGCCGATATGATTTTGGNNTTTGCCTCGAGGTCGGCCCCGCGATAAAGTAGCTTGTTCTTGTTTCTGGGTTAGGACGGCAAATATGAAGTATTCGGCAGGTCGCACCTTCGCATTCTTTGGCACGCTTGGCTGGACTTTGGCGAGCATCGCTTGCAGCGCCTCATCGAATTCAACGGGAGTCTCTAGTACCGGTGGCTACTCCAGCTCGGGAGTGGGTACGGGAGGCAACGCGTATAATGCTGGCGTAGGAGGCTCCGCCAACCTCAATAAGGTTCTTCAGGACGACGGCACGATGTTGCTTTTGGGCACGATTCGAGATTTTCACCCCACGTTTGCCGACATGGAACCTTGCACGAATAGCCCGGGCAAGCACTGCGATAGCGGCCACACGGAGCAAAACCCAACGCCTTCCGATCCCTCTCAAAATTGTGGCGTGGGGTCGGTTTATCCGAATAGTTGCTTCATACAAACCACTATTGGTTCTGATTCCAAGCCCATGTATGTGACTGACAAACCAGGCGGAACGGTGACCACTACGGGGCCCGACAATTTCCACTACTGGTTCAACGACCAAGACGGGGTTAATTTGTCAGCACAGCTACCGATGTTGCTTTCGCCCAACCCCGACGGGATTACGTGGACATACGCGAACGACGCTTTTTTTCCGATCGACAACGCGCTCTTCGGACCGGAAGGTCAAGTTGACGGCACCGGGACCCCTCGCAACTACGGGTTTACTACCGAGTTTCACATAAAGTTTACGTACAAGCCCGGGCAGACATTTTACTTCAAGGGAGACGACGACCTAATGGTGTTCATCGCCGGGCAACTCGCCGTTGATCGTTCGGGCATCCACAACGCCCAAGATGCAACCCTCAACTTGGATTCGTTGGGGCTCAGTAGTGGGACTGATTACCAATTCGATCTGTTCTACTGTGAACGTCATAGGACTCTGTCCGAGATTACCATTACGACGTCGATGGAGTTTACGGTACCAGTCGGCATCAACTAATGATGTGAATTGGCCAGCAGAACCCACCCTGATGCGAAGCGGGCAACGATCCCGCACTTAATTGGGCGGTTGAAATTTGTGGTACTTCTTTTGCAAAACGCTGCCGCTGGGCTGTATTGCTGCGCGCCCGTGGTATCTTAGTGATTATGGTTTCGCGTTCAGCAATCTTGAGTTCAATTTGCGGTCTAGTTCTATTCTTTGGCTGTGACAGCCCACCCAAGAGTGATCGGCAGCTTCCCGACGGTGGTACCAGCAGCCAAGCTTCGAATCCCAAACCCATTCCTATCATTGCCGATACTTCCGAAGATCCCCCAGGAGCCGTCAATATGACGCCGCCAACCGCTCAGGACGCGGACGCCACGCAGCAATTGAAGCTGATCATGCGTGGCATGAACGTTGGCAATTTCTTGGAAGGTCTCAATGAAACTGTCGATACTGGCAACACTTTGCATGGTTGGTATTTCGCGGCCATTAAGCAAGGGGGGTTTGATAGCGTTCGCATTCCAGTGCGGTGGAACATCCACGCCTCGGACACTGCCCCGGACTATGCGATCGATTCGACGTTCTTCGCACGCGTCGACTGGGCAATTGCACACACATTGACGCGTGGCATGGCCGCGGTCCTAGATATCCATAATTACTACGAATATTACGCAGATCCGGCGGGCCAGCACGATAAGTTCCTTGCCCTTTGGAAGCAGATTGCCGCGCACTATCAGAATTATCCGAAACAGCTCATCTTCGAAGTGCTCAATGAGCCACAGAACAAAGTCACGGCGGACATTTGGAATACCGACATGACCGCAGCGGTTGCTGAGATTCGCGCGACGAATCCGTATCGGACACTAATGATTGGTGGGGTGTATTACAATACCATCTCCGAACTTTACAATAATCACGTGAACTTTCCGGCCGGCGACAAGAACATCGTTGCGACATACCACTACTACAATCCATACTGTTTCACGTTGCTACAAAACTGGGATTGTCAAAATCATGGCTGGGATCTCCCCGACCCGCCCACTGGCACCGTCGATATTCATAACGTAAAATGGCCCGTTCTATTTCCGCAGGACGCCCAGGACGACGCCGGTGTAGACCAAATGGCTGCCAACAACGAAGCGGCGATTGACACTGAATTTAGCAAGGTGTCCGCTTGGTCGAAGAGCACAGGCATTCCGGTTTATCTAGGCGAATTCGGCGCCGACAGCAGCCGCGATATTCAATCGCGAGCTTCCTACGTTGGATATGTCGCGCGAGAGGCGGAGAAATTTGGCTTTGGTTGGGCACACTGGAGTTTTATCTTCAACCTCCCTGCTTGGAATGGTTTGGTGGGCTGGTACCCGGAAATGATAACCGCGTTGATTCCTGAGTACACAGGAACCTCAAACTGAGGTGCCCAATCGAGCCTTGCGTGCCCTGTGCACGTGTGTCTCAGTGGGCTTGCTATTTCTTCCCGCGCCGACCCGGGGCACTGCTGCGTCGCGCTTCTCCAGGGGGGCCACCGTTTCGTGGCTCTCCCGGCGAGGCGCCGCGTCGAGTTTCCCCCGGCATGCCAGCGCGTCGCTGTTCCCCTGGAGAGCCGCTGCGTCGCGCCTTGGGGCGCACTGTCTGTGCGCGTGGTGGGGGTTGACTCAGCCCTGGCGGCATCACCTCCTCGGGCGGGAGTCCCTGCTGCAGCCGGCGCAATTCGTCGCGTAGGCGCGCGGCAGTCTCGAATTCCAAATTCTCTGCTGCAACGAACATTTGTTGACGAATCTGCTCCATGCGTTCGGCGATGTCTTGCTCGGGCGACTGCACCCCGGGTTCGCGCCGCACTGGGGCTTTGCCCTTGGGCACTGCATAATAGTCGCGCGTGCCGCTGGCGGGCCCCATTTCCAAGATTGCTCGCTTAATCGTTTCGGGCGTAATGCCGTGATCGAGATTGTACTGTGTTTGGATTTTTCGGCGCCGTTCGGTTTCGTCGATGCAGAGCTTCATGGCTGCCGTAATGCGATCGGCATACATGATGACTTGTCCGCGAGAATTGCGCGCGGCACGCCCCGTTGTTTGAATCAGGCTGCGCGCGCTACGCAGAAACCCCTCTTTGTCTGCGTCCAAGATGGCGACAAGACTCACCTCGGGTAGATCGAGCCCTTCGCGCAGAAGGTTGATGCCAATCAAGACGTCATATTCGCCGGCTCGCAGCGACCTGAGTAGTTCGACGCGCTCCAGGGTTTCTACATCGGAATGCAGGTACCGCACGCGCACGTCCAGTTCCGAATAGTAGTCGGTTAGATCCTCTGCCATGCGTTTGGTGAGTGTCGTAACCAGTACACGTTCATCCCGGCTCGTGCGCTCTTTGATGCAGGCCAACAGATCGTCGACTTGCCCCGACACCGGGCGCACGATGATTTCCGGGTCGATGAGCCCGGTTGGTCGAATTAATTGTTCGACAACATACTTTCCCGACCGCTCCATCTCGAAGTCACCCGGCGTCGCCGACACACAGATGACCTTCTTCATGTAGCGTTCGAACTCTTCGAATTTCAGCGGTCGATTGTCGAGCGCGCTAGGCAACCGAAATCCAAAATCCACCAGCGTGTCTTTTCGCGACCGGTCACCGCGATACATGCTGTTGACCTGAGGAATCGTTTGGTGCGATTCATCGATGATCAGTAGAAAATCCTCCGGAAAATAGTCAATGAGCGTGGGCGGCGGGTCGCCCGACTTCCGACCTGACAGGTGCCGGGAATAATTCTCGATACCCTGCACGAATCCCATTTGCTCCAACATCTCGAGGTCATACTGGGTACGCTGCGCTAGGCGCTGCTTTTCCAGAAACCTGCCCTGTTCGTCGAACCACTGCAAGCGCTCGCGAAGCTCTTCACGGATGGCTTCGATGCTCCGCGCCATCTGCTGGCGCGGAGTCACATAGTGAGAGCCGGGATAGACCGAATAGGTTTCGAGAGACTTGAGCACGCGACCGCGAAGCGGATCGACTTCGTGGATGCTGTCGATCTCGTCGCCGAAGAATTCAACGCGAATCGCGGTAGTGGCCTCATAGACAGGAAAAATCTCGACGACATCACCGCGCACCCGGAACGTACCCCGGTGAAAGTCGACGTCGTTCCGCTCGTATTGAATATCGACGAGCCGCCGCAGCAAGATATCCCGGGGAAATTCTTCGCCTTTGTTGATTTCAATCAGCAGATCCTTGTACGTCTCGGCTGAACCAATGCCATAGATGCAACTGACGCTGGCAACGATTATTACGTCACTCCGGGACAACAGCGCCTGGGTGGCCGTGTGTCGCATTCGATCTATCTGATCGTTTATGATTGCGTCCTTCTCGATGAACGTGTCCGTCGTCGGGATGTATGCTTCAGGCTGATAATAGTCGTAGTAGCTGACGAAGTAGGCGACCGCGTTTTCTGGAAACAGATCGCGCATCTCCCCGTAAAGTTGTGCAGCCAGCGTTTTGTTCGGCGCGATAATCAGAGTCGGAAGTTGCAACCGCGCGATTACGTGCGCCACGGTAAATGTCTTGCCGCTACCCGTGATCCCGAGCAGTGTCTGACAATGCACGCCTTGATCGAGCGCCTGACAAAGCGACTCGATTGCCGCGGGTTGATCACCCTTGGGTGTGAAGTCGCTTCTCAGCACGAACCCAGCAGGCATTTGGCAACTATGCTTTCGAGAGGCGCAACTCGGGCGCTCCACCATGGACAATGCCACGGAACCGCCCAAGTTCTATCCGATTTACGGAGCCGAATTTAGCGCTTCGAGAACTGGAAACGCTTGCGAGCGCCGGGCTGCCCGGGCTTCTTTCGTTCTTTCTCTCGGGCGTCGCGGGTAATGAACCCGGCACGCTTGAGAACTCGCCGATGATCCGGATTGTCCGACGACAAGGCCCGTGAAATTCCATGCCGAATAGCTTCAGCTTGGGCACTTTTACCCCCGCCACATACGGTCGCGCGCACGTCGAACTTGTCAAGGACCTCCGCCAACTCGAGAGACTGGCGTAGGATCATGCGTGAGGTTTCACGCTCGAAGTACGTGTCGCACGGGACCTTGTTCACGACGATAGTTCCCGTGCCCGCCTTGAGCCACACGCGGGCTACGGCTCTCTTTCTCCGACCAGTGGCGTAAGTTTGAGTCGTCTCAGTCATCTTCAAAAGCGTCCTTACCGGAATCTAGAGTGTTATGAGCTCGGGCTTTTGCGCCTCATGGGGGTGCTTGGCCGAGGCATAGATTTTCAACTTGGTGATCAACTGCCGCCCGAGAACATTCTTCGGGAGCATGCCTTTGACGGCTTGCTGGAGAGGCAGCTCGGGGTGCTTCTTCAGCGCACCCTCGAAGGAGATGGATTTTAGCCCACCGGGGAAACCGCTGTAGCGATAGTAGTGCTTTTGAATGGGCTTACGTCCAGTCAACTTCACCTGGGTCGCGTTGATAATGATTACGAAGTCGCCCGTATCTACGTGGGGCGTAAATGTAACCTTGTTCTTACCGCGGAGAATCGTCGCGACTCTAGTGGCGACGCGCCCCAGGGGCTGATTGCTCGCATCAATTACCCACCATTTGCGGGTAGCTAAAGCGGCGGCTGGTTTTTCGACGAACGTACGCATCAAGACCTCGGTACGGGCACTCGGCCCGCCGGAAAGGGCGCGTTTTCTAGTCGCTCAATCGCGTACAGTCAAGGTCTCGCTCGACCTGAACGCTGCATGGCCCAACTGCCCCGGGAAGCGGCGAAACCTGGCCCCGGGTCGGTCCGAGGCGGCCAAGAAGCCGATATAAAGGCTCGCCAGTTACGTTATCGGCATTGCCCGCGGAGCCCACCCCATAGAAAATGGGCGGATCGAATGCACCCGACGGGAAACCTTCGTCTTTTGGACCTGATGGCGACCTCGGGCCTCATCACGTCCGAGCAACGTGAAAGCGTGCTGCACGGTGTCCACAGCCTCGGCGAACGATTCGAAGAGGCGTTGCTCGACCGCGGCATCTTGGATGAGACGAAACTGCTTCGATTCCTAGCAACNNTCGACCGGCACGCTCAGTGTAGTGACGCCCGATCCCGGGGATCCGTCAATCGTTCAAGAATTGAAGGTGGCCGCCTCCGTCAAGCAAGTCCAGTTGTTCGTGGGCCGTCCGCGTGCCGTCAAGGCAGCAATAGTCAAAGCCTATGGGGGCGACATCCACGCATTTGCCTCGCTCGATCGCGGCGCGCACGAACAGTTCACGACCATGTTGAACGTGTTCGAGAGAAATCTAGTTTCCGAAGAGTCGATGGCCACCTCGCTGGCGCGAGAATCGGTGTCTCGCGAACGAGTCCTGTCCACGGAGGAGCTCGAAACGGGACGGCTGGAATCCGACTTTCTACGCAAAGACGGCGTAAGCATCGAGTCGTACCAGGAGACGCTCAATGTCCTGTTGACGGTGCTCGAAAACGGGCGCGGCGAGCTGCGCGGGCACTCGGCGCACGTAGTTCGATTGGTTCGAAAACTGGCGGAGCGCATTGGGGTATCCGACATTCAAAAGATGGCGTTCGTGATCGCAGCGCAGCTTCACGATCTCGGCAAAATGGGAACCTACCACCTGACTGCGCTCAATGTTGCTGAGTACGATGGGCATAAGGTTGCGGCCGGCAAACAACTCCTCGCGCCGATTCGACTGATGGAAGCGGTGCACTTGCCGCGTGAATTCGAGCAGATGGTCGCATCCATGTACGAGCGCTACGACGGAAAAGGGATTCCAGATGGGGCGCAGGGCAAGGAAATACCGCTCGGAGCACGCGTGCTATCGCTGGCCGACACATACGCGGATTTGACGCAAAATAGCCGAAATCCGTATCGAAAGACGCTCACTCCCGTCCAGGCCTGCGAAGCGCTGAAGCGCTATTCCGGCACCATCTTCGACCCCAACCTGGTTGACATATTCCGAATCACCGTCACGGGCGAGGATTTGAAAGCGCGTTTGCTGGCCAATCGCTATCAAGTTCTCTTAGTCGATCCCGATCCCGAGGAAACGACCGTTCTCGAATTGCGTCTGATTGAGCAGGGGTACGAGGTTCGCCAGACGCATAGCGTCGAACCAGCGCTCAAGCTCTTGTCCACCGGCGAGTTCGAATTGGTAATCAGCGAACTCGATATTGGAGACGAGGATGGGCTCACCCTGCTCGCCAACGCGCGGAAGGCCCCCGGGTGGCGCGAGGTTCCTTGGATAATACTCACGGGTCGCACAGGTCGTGCGGACGCACAGCGCGCATTCGATATGGGTGTTGCGGATTACCTGACCAAGCCCGTTAGCGCAGAGTTGTTCGTTGCCAAGGCGCGCCAAGTTCTAGAGCGGCAATCGACAACCAAGGGCGCGCGTGGTGTCACCGGTTCGCTCAAGGAAATGGGCCTGCCTGAAATCGTGCAAATCCTCTTTCACGGCAGAAAGACGGGTCGCCTAAAGATTAGAGCCCAGACCGAATCGGGTGAGATCCACTTCGTCAATGGTGCAATCTTCAATGCACTCTGGGCATCGCAGCGAGGGGAAGAGGCCTTTTACGCCATGCTCAAACTCCAGGACGGCGAGTTTGCCCTCGATCCCAACTTTGAAGCGCCGCAACAAGTCATACAGGCGAGCCCGGAAGCTTTGCTGCTAGAGGGCATGCGAAGAATGGACGAAGCGGGGCGTTAGCATTCACTCGACTTTGCTTCTGAATTTTTTGGAGCGGCGGCACGTGGCTACGAGTGCCTATCGGCTTCGGCTATCGGTACTCGGCTGAACTGCTTCGGCTTCGGCTTCGGCTTCGGCTTCGGCTTCGGCTTCGGCTTCGGCTTCGGCTGAACTGCTATCGGCAATCGGCAATCGGCAATCGGCAATTGGGCGCGCACTGCAGGTTCCCTAACTGCCGCTTCGTGGATTTTGCCCGCCGGGTCGCGCAATTTTCCCGCCACCGGACGTGATTAGCGTCGTGAACACGGCTTGCCGATGTCATGAAAATTGACGCGTAGGGGGCATGCAAAATCCACGAAGCTCCTCAGTTTTGGAATACGCACTTGCCGTTGTCGCTTTGGCTCGTCCGGTTGTTGACGCAGTAAGCCGCAAGGATCGCGATCTCGCGTCGCAATTGCGACGGGCCTTGAGTAGTATTTGTCTCAACTTGGCAGAGGGGTTTGGCTGTTCAGGTGGAAATGCTCGGCTTCGATTTCAGACGGCTCAGGGGTCTTTGCGCGAGGCGCATGCCGCAATTCGCGTCGCCGTTGCTTGGGGTCACGTTTCACTCCACGCGGCTGAGCCAGTGCTTGACGCCCTGAATCGCCTGGGCGGGCGTGTGTTTGGGTTAGTTCGTCGTTAGGCACAAGCCTTCAAATTCGCAGGTTGCCAGCTTGCTCGCCGTCCGCAAGGTACAGGCGGCCAAAATGTGCGCCCTGCGAAGGCTCACGTCTAATCACCCCAAGTCCTTCCGCTCTTCCGTCCTTCCGGTGAAATCCAAATGAGCCGATGGCTTTGGAAAAACCCGGGCCAGCCCCTAGTGTCTTGACTCGCAAACTAGCCGTTGCGAGCCCGCGCAATCGCCTGTTCCAGATCCTTCCAAAGATCTTCCTGATTCTCGATACCAACCGAGAGTCGGATCATGCCATCCGAGATACCGACGGCTTCGCGCTGCTGCTTGGGGACGCTCGCGTGCGTCATGGTGGCGGGGTGCTCGGCGAGGGACTCGATGCCTCCGAGACTTTCGGCCAGCGTAAATAGGCCGAGTGCCATCAGAAAAGCGTGGGCTGCCTTTTCTCCGCCTTCAATCTCGAAGCTAACTACGCCGCCCGCTCCCCCGGGCATCTGTCGTTTGGCTAGCTCATGCTGCGGGTGACTCTTGAGCCCTGGGTACAGAACCCGACGCACACCCTTCGTCTTTTCCAGGCGGGTCGCGAGTTCTAGTGCGATGCGCGAATGCTCCCGCATCCGTAGCGGCAAAGTCTTGATGCCACGCAGCACCAAATAGCAGTCAAAGGGGCTCGGCACGGAGCCCAATGCATTTTGAAGAAATGCAATGCGTTGAGCCAAAGCCTCGTCACTGGTGACGACCGCACCCCCNNGCAAACGTATTGTCCACGACCATCCACAGCCCGCGCTCTTTGCAGATTTTGGCGATGGCGCTCAGGTCAAATACCTTGAGTAGCGGGTTCGTGGGCGACTCGACCCACACAATTTTCGTCTTCGACGTGATCGCTTGTTCTAGCCGCTCTGGAAACGTGTAATCGACGTAAGTGGTTTCAACGCGCCGCTGATGCGCAACATGCTCAAACAGGCGGAATGTGCCGCCATAGACGTCGTCGCAGCAAATTAGATGTTCATCCGGACCCAGAAGCTCGAGAATATTGTTCGCGGCCGCGCAACCACTCGAGTACGCAAATCCAAATCGACCTTGTTCGAGTGTGGCAATGCATGTTTCCAGGGCGGCCCGAGTCGGGTTTCCGCAGCGGGAGTATTCGAAGGGACGCGGCTTACCCGGCGACAATTGGGCGAATGTCGTCGAAAGCACGATGGGGGGCATGACGGCGCCCAGGGCGGAATCTGGGCGTTGACCCGCGTGTATTGCGGAAGATTCAAAGGACAGCCCCTCGACTCCGCTGGGAATTGTGGGAGGGGGCACACTTGCCGATTCATTTGACATTGTAGATTTCTCCAAATCAAACCCGCGGACAGCTCCGCATGCGCCGCAGACATGGATTCAGCGTGAGCATCTCCAATCTAAGACGCCTGTCCGGTAAAACGGAATGTGCCACATTTCAAGCCGTCATTCGGAAAATCACGCCTGGGGGGCAGGTCCTTCGGTCATTCCTTGCTCTCAGGCAAGGCCCATGCAATGCCGTCGCGAACCCGGTTTCTTAGAGCAGTATAATTCCGATCTTAGGCCTATTTCACGTGCTACCCGCTCTAGGTGCCCGGCTTGCGCCGACACCGCATTGGCCCCCGCAATGAGTGCGCGCCGGCCTGAGGGTCTGTATTGCTCGTGTCTGTCCAGGAAAGCAGACTCGGCGCTCGGGTGCGCGGATTCGCACCCGTCTTGGTTCCCGACGATGAATTGTCTTGACGCAATACCGGCTTCTTTGGATACCAAAAGATGATGGCTCGCGAGAAACCACGGACTAAGGCTCGGACCGCTCCTCGAATAGCAGTGGAAAAAAAGCCTGCGGCGGCGGGGGGTAAAGTGGCAAGAACTTCAGCTCGCGTTCGCGGCGAGCCCAAGGTGTCCGCGGACGAAGCGCGAGAGACCGCCAGTAGCGGGGAATCTCCGGATGTTGGCAGCGCCCTGCGTCAATTGCGGTCCGAGCGGGGCCTATCCTTGGACAAATTGGCTTACGAATCCCGGGTAAGCCGCGCCATGCTCAGTCAAATCGAACTGGGCCGAAGCACGCCCACGATTACAGTCCTGTGGCGGATTGCGCGAGCCCTGGGCGTTCCGTTCTCGGCCCTGCTCGGCGGGCCTGCGCCTGAAGATCCACTCGTGTTTCGTGCAGCGCGCGCCAAATTGCTCAAGTCCGCGGACGGAACCTTCTCGACGCGGGCGTTGTTTCCGCTGGACCGCCCACACGCTGCGGAATTCTACGAACTGCGGTTGGCGCCGCGGGGTGTTGAATTGGCGGATTCACACGCACCTGGGACCACGGAGAATCTCGTCGTGACAGCGGGTGCTCTCGAAATTCACCTTCCCGGGACGACCATCGAATTGCGCGTGGGCGACGCAACTTATTTTCAGGCCGACGTGCCCCATGAATATCGCAATCCGACTGGACATGACACCGTCGCGTACTTGGTAATGACATACGCGCACAGGCCGTAGACTGGTTGCTGGTTGCTGGTTGCTGGTTGCTGGCTCGTAAATATATCGGCCCTGAAAGCCACAGAGACGAATGTCGTCCAAAAACGACCTCAATTCCGCTAACTTTGCGTGCCGCGGCCGCTTGAGTCATTGTCCGGATAATCTTCGTGAGGATTACCCTTGAGCACTGGATTAAATCTTCACCAACGAAACGTTGGGACGCGCTTCTGTCGTTCGTGGCCGCGCTATTTTGCTTGGTTTGCATCGTCCTTGTGACAACTTTTTCTTGGGGCCGCGATCAAGGCATTTACGCCCTGATTGGCGATGGCATCTTGAATGGCAAAGCGCCCTATTTGGACCTGTGGGATTTCAAGCCGCCCGGCGTGCTTTTCGTGTACGCGGCGGCCCAGGCTCTATTCGGGCGCAGCATAGAGGCCATTCGAGTCTTGGAGGCATTGGGACTCATTGCCATGGTGCTAGGATTGGTCACCCTTTCCAAGCGGCTGCAGGGCAATGCTCTTGCGGGATGGCTGGCGGGAGCAATAGCTGTTTACGCCCACGTAATGCTCGATTTCTGGCATACGGGGCAACCCGAGTCCTTTGGCGGCGTGCTTACAATCTTGGCACTATGTGCCGTCACGACGTCTGCCGATAAAACGACTCGGCCCTCGGCGGCATTCGTAGCGGGACTCCTCCTCGGTTTGACGAGCCTCATGAAGCCGACTCTGGGCGGCGCGCTGATCGTCGTTGCTGCCTACTTGTTCCGGCAACACCCAGAGCCTTCGAAAGTCTGGCGGCGCAGTCTGCCTTTGCTGGCGATGGTGACTGGCGCAGGCGCCGTATTTTGCGCCGTTGGGCTCTATTTCGTGAGGTACAAGGCGTGGTCAGCACTCTGGTGGACTCTACATGACTTTGCACCGGGGTACACCGCTCTTGGCTGGCACCCCGACAGTTCCCCACTAGGAATGCTGCACTATGCGTTGATTGAGTCCTTGACGAAGTTCTCCGTATTCATTCCGATTGGGTTGGTTGCTGCACTGGTGTTGCCATCCGCGCATAACCGAGAGCACGAGGGGGTGTACCTGATTTGCGGCATAGCCATTTTTCAAATCATTGGAATCGCAATTCAGGCGAAATTCTTCGAATACCACTACGGTGCGACTATTCCCCTCTTGGCATTTTTGGCCGGACTCGGTTGGGCTAAGCTTTGGTGGAGCGCGCAAGCCCGCGGAGTTGTATCCGCGCTCGCATTTGCATTGACACTACTTTTGGCCGCACTGATTGCCCCAGCTGTTCACGACTTGCCTGGGAGCCCCTGGCAACGCACGCTTCAGCGGCTACGCTTCTTGCGGCACGTGCGTGAGCCTTCGGCGCGCGAGCAGCTTGACGGCAAGGTCGCGAGGGCTGCTAGTTTTGATTTGTCCGCGGATAGAGAAGTCGCAGAGTGGATGAAGGGTCAGACTGGACCGGATGACAGTGTTCTAGTTTGGGGCTTCGAACCGGCCATTTACTGGTTCGCCGAGCGACGCCCCGCAACTCGGTTCATTTATGATGTGGCCCAGCGTAGCCCCTGGCAGCAGGCGCGAGCTCGCCAATGGTTCATGGAAGATATTGGCAAGAGCAAACCAGTAGTCGTTGCGGTTCAACACAGCGACATCTTTCCCGGTGTCACGGGGCACAACACGGATTCCGCCGCGGACATCGCAGATTTCCCCGAGTTCGAGAAATGGCTCGAGGCTCGCTACTATCCTGCCGGTTACCGATACAATTTTGAGTATTATCGTAGGCGCGATTGAGTCGGAATTTCGCCGAGCGTGCAGTTGGTTGCTGGTTGCTGGTTGCTGGTTGCTGGTTGCTGGTTGCTGGTAATGCGATGATTCCGTGCCGTCACTACACAAGTGCTTAAGATCGACGCACAAAATTAAGAAATGGCGCACCGATTGCTCGATGCGCCACCTCATCATGATTACGATTCGTTTAGTTGCTACAAGTTGCCGGAACTGCACTCATCTCGGTCGTGCAGGCCGCTATGTTGCAGAGGTTCGCGTTGAGTGCGCGGCAATCATAGTAAGCCTTGATGGGCGACTGACATTCCGACGCCGTTGGCATTCCGGCACACTCCGTGGTCTTGCACTCAGCTGCGTCGGCGTAGAGCCCTGTGCCGCCGTCTCCTGCGCAACTGGTTCCGACCTTGGTGCAGTACGCTTCACAGGCAGTCGCCGCAGAACCGGCAGTCGTGGCGGTTTTGTCATCGCTGCTGCAACCAACAGAAATCATTGTAAGTAGGGCAGCCGCTAAACAGGTATATAAACTCTTCACTCTATCCTCCTGTGGGGCAGTTGCCCCGAGATTTGCCGGCTGGGTAACGAAGAAGACTCCCGCTTTTTGAGCCCGTGCCGGCGTAGATTAACAACCAGGTCCAAATGACGGGGCCGAGGATATGCCGAGTTGGGGCCGAGCGCAAAGGGGCTGCGATGATCGACCCGACCTGGGGGCTAGGGTACATTTGCTGTCAGTGGAAAGCTGGCGCCTAATGGAGTTGGTGCAGAGAACGCCGCGGCCGCCACCAAACAGCCAAAAAACCCTGGTACGTCGCGTCCGAGGCTGGTTCTTGCTAACGGGTGTGCCCTATGTTAGGCGGCGGGAAAGTTAGCAATTGAGCTCAGGTCGAGAGGCACTATGCGCCCATTTTTGCATAATTTCGGGGCCATTGTACTGACGTTTTTGGGATTTGGAGCTACTTTTGCCTGCCAAAGGGTGCATTCGGCGCCGCCCCCAGTCGCCGCGGCGCCGGCTACCCCAGTTGCCGCCGTCCCCGAGCGGGACGCCGCTTGGAGCAAGCGGGCCGCCGTGGTCAACGTCGATCCGGGCAATTCGGTGACCAAACGCCGCAGCGAGAGCACTTTTACGCCTCGCACGTCGCGCGCCAGCGTCGACAGTCATACATCCAGCCTGCGCGTCCAAGTGGCAGCGCTCAATCACATCGTTTCGATTCACAAACCCTTGGTCGAGCAACAGCTGCGCGAGATGGGTCTCGAAGTGGTCGGAATGAAGCACAGTAAATTGCATGCGCCGAACTCGTTCAATGTGTTGGTTGAAGATGTAACCTATGTAGAAGAAGTCGAAAGAAAGAATGCTTGGGATCCAGTTGTCTATACTTTGACGCCTGCGATTCACGTGCGTGTTATTTCAGCCAATGAGCGCAGCAGCTTCGAGGCTACTCCGATTATGGTTCGCTCTTATGGTACGATGTCACCGGAGGCCGCCGAAACTTACGGCCGTAAGCTTGCACTAGCGCGTCTCGAATTGGGAAAGCGCCTTGTGGATTGGTTGAGTGGGCGTTTGAGCCTTGCCCCGGCAAGCACGGCGAGCAGCGCTATAACCACGCCAGCCGGGCCGCCAAAGGCCAAGACACCTCCGCGCAGCGCCAGAAGCAAGAAGGACGAGAACGCAATTGGAGCCTAGGTTTCCTTCTAAGACGCGCTAGAGTCGCGCCTGAATGAACTATTGGCTTATTCGAAATTCGACGATGTGCCTCATCCTTGCGGGGCTACTCTGCGCACGCAGGGGTGAGGCTGCTCAGCCCGATATCGTCGCGGATGATCGCGACCAGTACACGCTGTTTTATCGGCATCCGGTGAATCGCCAATTGTTCGAACAAATGGCGGACCCGTCTTTTGCCTATCGTTTAGGGCCTTCATCGGGTCCTATCACGGCGCTGTCCGACGTAACGATGGGTACGCAGCAGACTATTCATGCCGCGAGCCAAAGTCGCTATCACGGTTGGTTTACGGCCGACACGTACATTGGAGTTCGGCCTGTTGATGGCCTGGATATCAACTTGAACCTGCTGGCGCTCAATCCCAGCGCCAGTGACGGCTACCGAGCATCCGGTTCCGTTCACCCAGGGTTGGCGCTTCACCTCTATCACGATCTCTTTACGGTCGATCGCAGCCCGGTACGCTTCGACATCATGGGGAGTGATCTGGGTTGGGTGACAACTGGTAACGGCCTATTGTTGGAGAGTACGCCTCTCGAGGGCGTCATCGGTGTGGCGCGCTGGAAGCAATGGGAACTCAAGTACATGTTTGCGGGTCGCGCTTACTGGTATGACGACGATTACGAGACCATTTCACTTTCGGCCCTGAAGGGGAAAGTCCTGGCCAATTTCGTCAATTGGCAGAAGCAAGATCCACCAGCGGGCGCAACCCCGATTGCGCCCGGATTCGAGGCTAGCGCGGCGCCGACGTCCTACCCCAGCGGGCACGCTTACTACGGCACATTGTCAACCCGATTTCCGATAAGCGATCGGCTGCGGTTGGCTACGGAATTCGGATACCGGGTTCAAAGGCAACCCAAAGTGGGCGCCATGGGTCGGGCGGATTTCATCGTTAAAGAGGGCGGGTGGTATGCGGTTCACCTAGGTTACCAATTCCGATTCTATCGGGCGGGTTTTGGTCCCAGAGATCGTCTCATTTCACCCACCTGGTCATTTAATACGCCGCAGCAGCAAGATAGTTACGTGACCAACCCATTCGAGTACTTGGGGATCTCCCAGGCATATGACCAATGGTCGCACACAGTAATGGGCGAGGCGCGCGCCAGGGCTCCCTTTGGGATTGAAGTCTACGCCGATACGGAATTGTGGGTACGCTACGCGCGCTCAGCCACCGTGCCCCAATTCGCGAGTTTCACCGCCGGTGGGTTCCGGGCGCCCGGCGAGAGCACGAATTTTTACTACCAATCCGGCATCAGATACTACCCCTGGTCGAAGCTGCCTCATCGTGCCTCATTCTCAGTGTCGAATAAGCAAGTGCAAGCTGCCTGGGTGGTCACTGACGCTGTCGAGCGCCGATTTGCTCCGGGAACGTATTGGATTCTGATGGGCGAGGCTTATCTATGAAATGGGTATTGACGGCACGTGGCCAACAGGTTCGTCGCGACATAGCGGCTAGACGCTTTGGAGCGGCCGTCGTGCTGGGTCTTGGCGTTGCTGCTTGCAACCCAGGTGGCCCTGAAGAGCCCCAGGCCGTTCAGGTTCCGGTCGCTATCACCGCAGCTGACGGTGTCATTGTGCCACCTGCGCTTCGCCTCGCCGTGGTCTGGCGCAAAGGTCTTGGGGTTAGCCAGCAATGGATCAGTACCTTCGATGTGCCGGTCGATCGAGTCAACGCGACTCAGCTCGCAACGCTTGATTTGCCACCCAAGTCCGAGCGCACATTGCTGAGTCAGAAGTCCAATGTCTACGTTTCATGTAACGACGCGGAATACATCACAGCTCCGGTGTTATTCCCTCGTTTGGTCGTATATGAAGACATTGACTCGAGCGGGGATCTCGATCCCGATTTACCGCGGGTACCCGGTCGGGATCGAATCTGGGCCATCAGTCGTATGGATTCATCCGTGTACTCGATTGTCGGCTTTACGGATCTCGATCAGACGCTCGCTCAAGAGCCGCTGGAAGCCGCCGAGTGTATTCGCCAAACGACACAGGGCGTCTACACGGCATTTTTCATGGCACAGAACTATTCGTCGTATGTTTTGCCAGGAGGTGAGCCACTGCAAGCGGAGTTGCCGCTGTCACCCACCGACTTTGCGCGCGTGATCATGGGTTGTGAAGGATATGTGGACAGCTCCCCCAACAACTACTATTCCGACCAAACCTACGCGGCTCAAAATGTGTGGGTCGATCAGCAGGTTACCGCAGACGTTTGTCATGATAGCGCTATTCCCTGTTCTCGCGTCGAGGTTGCAACGCTAATCCCCGAGTCACCGTCCAATCGACTCTATCCGGGATATGATCGGGAATTGCAGTGCACCGTCGTTGGCTCGCTCGATGTCTTGTGGGAAGTCGAATCGAAGCTCGAGTGCGACGGATGCCTTTGCTCCTGGGTGGAGACGGACACTTCTTGGGTAGCGGAAAGCTCCCAGCTGCCTGCCAATTGGCCCTGCGCAAAGCAAGTCAAGTATTGCTCGACGCCGCAACAATCCACGGCGGTCAACCCGTCGTTTTGCGTGACGACGAACAAGCGGCCCCTTTGAACGGCGCGTGCCGATCCACGACGAGGTGCTTTCGTGTGCCCGATTTTTTGGGGGTCGCAGCGACACGTGGACACAGTCTTATTCGGGACCTACCCGCGGTCGGTGGACTCGAGCACACCCATGTGTGCGCGACGACCACACCCAAATAGACATGGAATAGGGGAGCTAGGGACGAATTTCGGCGCTTTTTTGGAGCTAATCTGACAGAGGCGTGGCTACTAGAGCCAATAGCAGTATGGCGCCTGGGTGAAATCGTATGCACAATCTGCCGGAAGGCCCTGCGGTGGTCGCGGGCGGGTCGGCGCTTCTAACGGATCCTTTCGCGGCGGAGAAACATGATGCGATACTCGACTTACGCAGGACTGCTACTAATGACTTCGACGGTTGCGCTTGGACTCGTAGCTTGCGGCGGCAGCGATGACAGCGGCCAGACCGGCGGGGGTGACACCGGCGGCGTTACGACTCCCGGCAACGTCACCACCGGTGGCTCGAAAGCGACGGGCGGCAAGGCCAATGGCGGCTCGACCAGCGCGGCAGGCTCCACTTCCGTTGGTGGCACCAAGGCAGCGGGCGGCACAACTTCGGTAACAACGGGAGGCGCTCCGGCGGGTGGCACGGATAGCACCGGTGGATCCAAAGCCACCGGCGGCGCGTTGCCGACCGGCGGGGCAACGTCAAACGGTGGTGCAACTGGCGTCACAACCGGTGGCGGTCCAGCGGGCACCGGCGGCGCGCTGCCAACTGGCGGGGCAACGTCAAACGGCGGTGCAACTGCTACGGGAGGCTCGAATGCTGCAGGGGGATCAGCCACGACGGGCGGCGTAACTTCAGCAACAACTGGTGGCGCGCCCGCAGGAACGGGAGGCTCGAGCGCAACTGCGGGTGCACCTGCAACCGGAGGCTCGAATGCGGCCGGCGGAGCTAGCGCTACGGGCGGCGCGGGCGGGTTGCCGGCAACTGGCGGATCGGCGGCGACGGGTGGACTTACTGCCGCGGGTGGTTCGAGTGCTGGGACTGCGATTCAACAGGCTTGTTCCTCCGTGTGCTCGATTACGACCGGTGCTGCGAACTTGGCAGCTTGCCAATTGAGTAATTGCCCAACTACGTGTGCCGGTGCCTATACCAATTTGGCGGTGACGAACATAAACGGCTGTTCCGCCGCATACTTGGCGGTGCTTCAATGCGGCGCTAATCAACCGGCAAATGGCTGGAGCTGCACGGGAACGATTCCGACGCCTCCACTGCTGGCGTGTGCAGGAAGTCTCTTGGCACTAAATGCAGTTTCGGGCTGTTTGACCGCGCTGCAGGGTGCGGTTACCCCGCCTACCCCCTGAAACGGCGTAGGCTTTCGCTCGCGCGCAACCCCAATATTAAACAAATCGATTCGTTTGCTCAGTTGTCTAGCCTGTCAGGGAATACATTATGAAAAATCCGACTTATTCTGGTGTCGTCCTAGCCTCGCTGATTGCGATGGGATTCGTTGCCTGCGGCGGCAGCAGTGATGCAGGTGGCGGTGACGGTGTAGGCGGAGCCACCTCAACGGGTGGCAACACCAGCAACGGTGGCATCAGCAATACCGGTGGCACCCAGTCCACCGCGGGTGCGAGCACTACTGGTGGCTCCAAAGCCGTGGGCGGCTCTTTTGCGGCGACCGGCGGAGTCAGGAACACGGGCGGCGCCAGGAACACGGGCGGCGCCAGGAACACCGGCGGCGCCAATGCCACCGGCGGGGCCACGGTCGACGGCGGAGCATCGTCTACGGGCGGCTCGAGTGGAACTTCGGTCATCGAGCAAGCTTGCAATACCGTTGCTGCACTGCTGGCATCTCGGACAACGCCACTTGCCTGTGCCGCACAGTACGACGTCAACACGTGCGTCACGACCTATACCAAACTGGCAAACGCTAACGCGGCGTGCGGAAATGGATACATGGCGTTGCTTCAGTGCGGAGAAACTCAGCCAGCGGACTCTTGGACGTGTTATGTCTTGAATGCCGTTATCGCTGGAACAGCCATAAATATCAATATCCCGGTTCCTCCCTCATCGACGAATACCGATCCTTGCTATAGTCAATTTCAGCAGCTCTTTTCGGTAATAGTAACTACTCCTGCGTGCCAAACTGCGTTGAATTAAGCTTGTTCTCGATCGTTCAAGGTTGTGATCCAAGGTCTATTCTCTACGGTTCCCTCGAGCATCGTCTCTTTGCCGCAATTGCGTAAATGCAATGTGTGCTTGCGGTGTACGAATGCAATCCGCAACGGTGTGTGAGCCAATTTGAAACACTAGCGACAGCGCAAGGTGCCACCCGTTTAAGTGACCATCTTGAAGTGCTGAGCCCGTTGTGGTAACGCCACGAGCACTAACATGAGGGAACGCTGGCTCATCTATTTCCTTGCCGTCTCCCTGGCTGGCTTCGCGATTTCCGCTTGCTCTGTGGAACGGCGGGACTTTGGCGTCAACGGCAACGGTGCGACGTCCACGGGCGGTTCGAGTTCACAAGGCGGCGTTACGTCGACAGGCGGCACGGGCAAGCTGGATAGCGGCACGTCAACAGGCGGCACGGGCAAGCTGGATAGCAGTACGTCAACAGGCGGCATGGGTAAGCTGGATAGCGGCACGTCAACAGGCGGCATCGCCGGGCAAAGTACAAGCAGTGTCAACGACGCGGGCAATGTTGATTCGATTAAGCCCAACATCCAGGTGAACACGGACTTGGTCGGTTTCGCCACAAAACTGGACGCTTCGGGTTCGGCGGGCCAATCAGGTGAAGCGCTGACTTATCAATGGTCGTTCACCAGCGTTCCAGCCGGCAGCAAAGTGACAACCTCGTCACTCAGCTCGGCATCGACAGCGAATCCTACGTTTCAGCCCGATTTGGGTGGTGACTACCGCGTTCGACTAACAGTGACTTCTGGAGGGTTATCAAACTACGTGGAGACCACCTTCACGGTTCCAACTTTTGATGTCGCGTATCTGAATGTCGCGGGGGACAATAGTTCTTATACTCGCGCTGGCGCAATGGTGAAATCTGATGGGCAATCGGCGCGCAATGTTGGTTGCTATTTCTCGAATAGTGCCAAAACTGAATCGGACTGGATTGAGAATTTCAAGAGTGAAGGACAATTCAGTTTTCGCGCTTACTATCCCCTGGATACACGGCTGTCGACCCTTCTCGCATATACTTACACAGATGATAGTACGGGAACCATGCACACCCAAATAGCTGGGCCAGGCACCGATTGCTCGGGCGCGTCACCACTCGCAACCGTCGGAGGAAATCTGCCGGTATTCTCTCCGAACGGGATGCGGATCGCTATGGTTCTGCCAAATTCTGCTGACGCAAACGTTGGCTCCAGCGTCTACACGGTCGGGGTCGATGGAAAGGAACCTCACATCATTCGAACCGATGCCACAGGAACCTTAGGAATGCCCAGTATTTATTGGGTGGACGATACACATGTTGCGTGGATTGAAACGCAATCGCGCACAACTCCAGGATTTGCGAGTTGGGCTGTCATATATGTTAGCGCTGATGCTGATCACGCGTTTGACAACAATCTGTTGACGAACAAGGTTCTTGATTGTGACGGAGCAACAAATCCCATTAATGCTGTCGGTCGCGTGTCAATTTCCAAATCAGTAATGTATGTATCTGAACCATATACGGCCCATCCTGACGCGGGCACAATTAGCGGTGTTATTCTATTAAGATTGTGGCGGTTGGAGCCTGTCAATGGGGCTTACCTATGCGATTCCACGGCGATTCAGAACAAGATTCTTGTGCCGGATGGAACGAGCAATTTCGTCGCAACTTCAGACAGCGTCCCTGGGGGAGCTAATGACTTCGAGTTGTCTCCAGATGGGACCAAAATAATCCTCTACGCACGAGTCACAGCAAGTGAAGCCGAGCTTCAGCCAACAAGAATACTCATTGGACCGAGCGACGGGAGCGCTCCTTTCACGACGCTCGTGGAAGCCAACGGTTGTTCGAATATTGGTCAACATTGGGTAGCCGGAGGTCGGCAAATCACTTGGACGAAAATCCTTCAAGAGNNCGTCGACCTATAGTCGCCCCAAAACATCTTCAGTCTGGATCATCAATTCAGATGGTACCAATGCACGACAACTCGTTGCGGTTTCATCCACGGCTTCACAAGCACGTACGGTTCATACTGGTGGCTTTGGAGGATATTCTTGCACACTGTGCCGTCCGGCCTCACGCTCTCGTTGGCCGTTTCTGTCATGCGCTGTCACCCTCGGATTGCTGTTTGTGCGAAAAAACCGGCGACGAAGCAAACAGAGCGACGGAACATCCGCTTCAACATTGAGTGTTCAAGGTGAATCATGAGGTTTCTTCGCGTCTTCGCGATTTGCCTGTCATTGCCTTTGGCGTTTGGATATTCCCAACTAGCCTTCGCCGAAACCGATCAAGAACGTTCCGCGGCGCGAGCGGCGGGGGAAGTGGGTTTGCAGGCCTACTCAGCTGGAAATTGGCAGAAGGCGCTGATCTACTTCCGTAAGGCCCAGAGTATCGTCGATAGTCCGACCCACCTTCTCTACATTGCCAGGGCCGAGGCTAAGCTCAATCACTTAGTGGAAGCTCGAGAGGCCTATATCAAGCTAGATCGAAGCGTTCTTCCTCCAAACGCATCGGATGCATTTCGGCAAGCGAAAGAATCGGGACTCAGCGAATTGCCAGCGCTAGAGGCTCGATTGCCGTATGTAACATTGTACGTGACGGGCGGAATCACGACTCAAATCATAGTGGATCACACCGAGTTGCCAGTCTCTGCCGTGGGAGTTCCGTTCCCGATCAACCCCGGGGAACATATTTTCCAAGCAATGAGTGACAGCCTCGTCAGTGAGCCGGTACGGGAGAGTTTTCCTGAGTCGGCCAAGAAGATCCTACAATTGCATCTATCGTTGGTAAGAGAAGCAGGAGCCAACACGGAGCCCACCAACGGAAGCGCCACTCCTGTCACTTCTTCGACAACTATGTCGCAACCGAAGAATGCGTCGACTGACTTGAAGGTGGGCGAATACATTGCCTACGGTGTAGGAGTCCTGGGGGTCGGAACTGGCGTATATTTCTTGATCAAATGGTCAAATGCGTTGAATGACTCTGACAAAGCTTATACGCAATACGTAGCTAATCAGTGCCTCACCGTTGTGAGCACCGATTACCATGACCAATCGGTTCATGTGTCAACATTGGACCGCAACGTGGCCAATGCGGGTACACTTTCGACGGTAGGCTATGTCGTTGGTGGATTGGGTTTCGGAACGGGTCTGACGTTGATGCTCCTTCGTAACGGTCATAACGAACAGCCCTCCAAGGAGCAACTTCACGCCTACGTGGGCCCGCAGTCCGCAGGCGTTTGGGGAAGCTTCTAGAACTCCCGCAATAATCAACCGCGTCGGGGCTCACTCCTACTCCCCCAATTCCCGTTCAATCGCCTCAATACTCGGCAAACTCGCCTCCAACTCTTTCGGTAGAGCTTCCATAAGCTGATATTCTGCGACGCCCATCGGTCTGTTGGTGTCGCGTAGGGCGTACTCGGCGACGATTTTGTTCTTACTCCTGCAGAGCAGAAGGCCGATGGTCGGGTTGTCCTCCGTTGCCTTCACCTGCGCGTCGACGGCTGTTAGGTAGAAGCTGAGTTGCCCTGTGTGTTCAGGCTTGAATTTGCCGCCCTTGATCTCGATGACCACGTAGCAGCGAAGTTTCAGGTGATAAAAGAGCAGGTCCAGGAAGAACTCGTCACCGCCGACGGTGAGGAGCACTTGTCGGCCAACGAATGCGAAGCCGGCGCCGAGTTCGAGTAGGAACCTTGTGACGTGCTCCACCAGGGCCGCTTCCAGCTCGCGCTCGTTCGCTTCTGCGCCGATGCCGAGGAAGTCGAAGCGGTACGGATCTTTGAGGCTCTCCCGCGCCAAGTCTGATTGGGGCTTAGGCAGCCGCTCCTCGAAGTTGGTGGTAGCTTGGCCCTGGCGCTCCACGGTTCGGAGCTCGATGTGATGGACTAGTACATTGCGGGACCAGCCATGTTCGACGGCGGACTGGGCGTAGGCGAGTCGCTGTTCCTTCTGCTTCAGCTTGGTGAGGAGGACCACGTTGTGGCCCCAGGGCAATTCGCCAACAGCCTGTTGGCGAATTAGAAAATCCGGCCAGGCTTCGGCAAAGGCGCGCATGTACTTGAGATTGGATGGAGAAAATCCCTTCATCTCGGGGAAGGCGGTTCGGAGGTCGCACGATACCTGCTCGATGATGCTGCTGCCCCAAGTCTCCCGGACTTGGCGATCAAGAAGATCCTTTCCAAGCTGCCAGTAGAGTCCCAAGAGTTCTCGATTGACCGCGAGCGTCGCTCGTTGCTGGGCTGCGTGCACGCGTGCCTTCACCTCGGCCAGCCAATCCGCGTACCCCTCAGGGCGCTGATCGAGACTCGCTGGCGCGTTGCTCAAAGAAACCGGATCATTCGGTGCCTTTATTTGCGTAGCCATCACGACCTCCTCCCGGTTGCAAGCAGCGCCCGCCCCGTGTCCGTGAGCCTATACTTCTGCAGGGCCAAGTTATTTGAAATTCACTGCAGTGTACAACGTCCATTTGTTCATGATCGGCCGATAGTACCTCACGAAGTTATCACGTCCGGCCATGAAAGGGAAGCTGTTGCTCAGCGTGTCCTGGTAATGGATATCGGGGTTGCAGAGCGTTGGAACAATCGGAATCGGAAGAAGGACGAGCCGAAACCATAAAACCTGCCGTGCTACATGCGGACTGAAATCGCGAGTATTCTTGCCTATGGTCGAAAATACTCGTGGCCGCGTTGGGCCATCGGATCCTACTTGGCGCTCCCGCCCAACCTTCGTTCAATTATCGCTTCCAAATCCTCGCGTGTGACGCCGAGTCGAGCCGCTGTTTGAGCTGCCAGCGAGGTTGCGGCTACGCCCGGTCCGAATTGAAACGTCGGTTTCTGTCGTTGGTCCAACATTGCCTGGAGGAATGACATTCTGCGGATCGGAGGTTGTTCGGATAAGCTCCGGGCAAAGTCCAAGAAATGCGTCGTGATGAACGCCTGAGGTCCGAAGCGGTCTAGCAATTCGAGGACCAAACGAATGAGCGCTTCGGCTTCGGCTGGATTGGTGCCGGAGCACAGCTCATCCACAATCACCAACTGATCGCGACCGATTCGTTCGAACACGTGTCGTATGCGGACCAATTCCGTACCCAGGCGCCCTTCTTCCTGGTCTACCGAGGATTCCTCGTAAGCCGAAACGAAAAGCCCAGTGCGCCAGGTTAACCTTGCCTGAGTTGCAGGTACATAAAAGCCCGTCTGCGCTAGCAATTGGGAGAGGCCAATCGCTTGAAGCAGTCGCGTCTTACCGCCCGAGTTGGGTCCTGTCAGCACGACTATCTGCTCGCTGGGGCTCTCCAGATTGCAGGGAATAGGAGTGTGCTCGGCATTCATCAAGAATGGGTTGAAGAGGCCACGCAGCAACGTAGGTTCACCGGTGGTCCATTCTGGAATGCACACATTGAGGCCCGCTTTCTCGACTCTGGTTCGGAAATCAAGGGCGCACAGGTACCATTCCAAGTCGAGCCGCAAATTAATCAGCTCTGCTACCAAAGGTTGAACGGATTCAAACAGCGACTCGACAAGACGCCCCAAGATCTCGCCTTCACGCAAGACGTAACCGCGGAACCAAAACCGCAAGCGTGAAAGGAAACGCTGCCAAGGACCACGGTGGTGTAAATTTTCCGAGTTTTCGCCCACGCGCACAATAGACAGATTTCGAATTTGACCGTCATACCCAAGACGCAGATTGATGTCGATGGAAGCTAAATTATCTTCATGGTCTAGGACACGGTGAAGATTGTGATAAGCCGGGCTGGACCGAACGGTTCGACCCCATTCTGCAATGCGACGGAGGTCGGACTTTGCCTCCGAAAACGGTGAATCCAGCGCGTCGATTGCTTCGATGAGTCGGCGCAATATCTCGACTCGCCGGTGGATGTAACTCAGCCGTTGGCCTAGTTGTTTCGATAGAAATGCTTGTTCGAGGGCATCAATGCAAGCCCATACCTTCTCGACTGCCTTTGCCAGGTCGGTTCGTTCTTGTAGTTCGCGCAATATTGCGTGCCGAAGTTCGACTGAAGCACGATCACTGGGGGGTTTCTCGAGCAGCTGCAACAACACTTTGCGTTGAGGCCGACGCGTGCGCCCACCGATTGAGAAGCTCAGGCGTTCAACGAAACTGGCCAGGCCCAGGCCCTGTGAAAAACAGGCAGACTCGAAATCACTCGGGTCAAGATTGCGCTGCGAACGGGCGTCTTCCCACTCTTCGGTGCCTGCTCCCGCGGCAAAGGCAAACGCCAGCAAGTGTCCAAAGGGTTCTACACGCAATCGATGCTTAGCTCGGGCGTGCAGTAGATCGATTGCGGCTGGCATGCGGGGGTACATTACTCAGGACGAGCGCTGCCCGTCTCGAATAAGTTGACCGCAGTGGTGCTCAGGTGTTCCCCTTCATGGCTCAAACACTCCTAATTCAGCCACCGCCTGCAGGGGCCTCCACGACTGGACCTCGAAATTAGGGCTCCGAAGGGTCATGTAGGCCTTTGACGCCACCTACTGACGATTCAATACAAATACCTCCTAACCCACTCGCCGCGTAAGTGCACGGGAGGTCCGCAATCAACGAACCTCGAGTGTCCCGTGCCGTCAAAAACAATAAAGCTGTTGAACTGTAGAACCGTGGATTGCCCCAAGGGTGAGCAAAGTCGGACCAGAGGCGCTGCGTGCCAATTTGTGTGCGTTCGTGGACGGCGTTCGTATTCCGTAGCCGCGTCGAATCGTGATCGTCAGCGGGTAGCAGCTTTCAACTTTGCCCAGCAACTTGGGCAGCGCCATTGAGCAACTCGCTTGCCTTCTGCATCAAAATCGCGGGTTAGTCGCCAACCGTGCATTGCGCTGATGAGTGTGTAAGCCGTTTCCGTCTTCGGCGCCGACGCGCCACAACCTACGCAGGAGCGCCACCGTTCGAGTTCCGATGCGCCGCTGTGAGCGCTTGGTTCAGCCGAGGGATCGCCTGATCCGTAATCACCATTTGCGGGATTTGAGCTGTTCTTGTTCATCGCAAAGATGCCCTCGATTGTTCGTTAGTTCATTCCGAGTGGCTCTAAAATTCGAGAGTGGCTATGGACAGTTTGATACTCGCGGGCCCGGAAAGCCAAAAGTAATGCGACTTCACCGCGGCTAATGACCTATTCCGAAACGCCCAGGGTACATTGAAAGATAAGAAGAATCGTGCACAAATTGAAACTGGACTGTAATTATACACGGATGCCAAAAACACGTGCAAGCTCGATGACTTTTGCGCCGAAGGCAGGCTAATAGACGGAGTCTGGAAACGAAGCCAGTGGCTGACGTAGCGCAAGAACAGTTGGGACAGCACAAGTACCGCGTCCTGATGGAGCTGGGTGAGGGCGGAACGGCCCACGTGTTTTTGGCGGTCGCGCGCGGTCCCAGTGGCTTCAACAAACTTGTCGTATTGAAGGCTTTGAAGCGCAGCCTTGCGGGCGACAAAGACTTTCGGCGAATGTTCATGAATGAGGCCCGCCTCAGTGCTCGGCTGAATCATCCGAACATCGTTCAAGTCAATGAGGTGATCGAACAAGAAGGACTGCCTGTAATCGTCATGCAGTACTTGGAAGGCCGACCCCTTCTAGACGTCATCAATCGGGCAGGGGATACGCTCTCGCTGGCCATGCACTTGCAAATCATCTGCGATTCACTGTCGGGACTTCACTATTCGCATGAACTTTGCGACTACGACGGAACACCGCTCCAAGTCGTGCACCGCGACATGACTCCGCACAATGTCTTCGTGACATTCGATGGCCAGGTAAAGTTGCTGGACTTCGGCATCGCCAAACTCTCGGGTTCAGTAGCTGAAACGCAGGCTGGAGTCCTCAAAGGGAAGCTTCGATACATGCCACCCGAGCAAATCATGGGTGAGCCGGTGGATCGCCGAACGGACGTTTACGCGGTGGGCGTCATGCTCTGGGAAGCGGTTACTGGAGTGAAGATGTGGCGAGCCCTTTCGGAGGCCACGATCATGAACCGAGTCCTCGAGGGGCAAATCCCAGCCCCCAGCACGGAGCGGCCCGACGTCGATCCAGAATTGGAGCGAATCGTCGTGAAGGCCTTGAGTACCAACGCCAGCGAGCGGTACCCGACGGCCATTGAACTTCAAAGCGAGATTGAAGCGTACATGATCTCGCACAAAATGGCTGTAGGTACGCGCGAAATCGGTGCTTTCGTGTCCGAACTGTTCACTGATTTTCGACAAGAAGCCAAGAAAGCGATTGAAGAGAAACTGGCCCGCGAGGGGTCACTCAACTGGTCAGATAACGTTCCGATTACGATCGCCGAATCGGCGACGGTCAGTCTAAGATCGAAGGAATTGCTAGTACCTCACAGAAAGCAAAGGTGGGAGCTCATCCTCTGGACCGTTGGTATGTCAATTCTGGGAGCGCTCTTGTTCTTCTTTGCTGCCAAAAAGCAGGCGGCTCGACCGCAAACCGTGGCGTCGGGAGCGGCAGCACAGTTGACGATTCCATCGCTGGAGGGTTCGGCGATTTCAAACCCGAAGCGTGCAATCAATCTGAGAATCTCGGCCTCGCCGGCTTCGGCGAAAATCCTGATTGACGGCAGAGAACTTGCTGGCAACCCCGTAAACTTCGCCGTCGCGGGTGATGGCAGTACACACAGCCTTTCGATTCAGGCTTCGGAATTCAAGTCACGCACGCTGAACCTCGTATACGACAGGGAGCAGGATGTCGTGGTGGCGCTCGAACCCAATGTGGCGGCCACGTCCCCGAGTTCGAAGCAATTACATCAATCGAGGCCGAGCCCCGCGAGTGCGGCCGGCGGCCTCCAATCCGCGAAAAATGAATGTGAGCCACCGTATTTCGTCGATGAACGCGGAATCAAGCACTTCAAGCCTGGTTGTATCTGACGCCCGGTTCGCTATCCCGCAATGATCACATACATCGAGCCCGGTACCCAATTCCCACGACCTTTGTTCGACGGCAAACTACAACTTTCTAAGTGTCGGGTAATTCTTGTCGAGATAGGTTTGAATGGACACCTTTGGATCCGCCACCGTAGCGTTCATGAGTGTCACCCCAAGCTCCGTCAAGGCATCACTCAGCAGCAGCCCTGACATGGCCAAACCTTGCTCCGCGTTCTTCCAGGTTAGAAATGTTTGCTGCTGCATCGAGTCGAACAAACCAGGATCGGGATATTGACTCAGATCGACATCCAGCGCCGGGATCGAACCCTTGAAGTGATTGAATATTCCTTGGGACTCAACGGAAGCAAATGTCTGGAGCAATTGAGCCGCTAGCGTATGGCTCGGGCCACTTTTGGCGGTTAGCGAAAAAGTATCGGCTGTATAGATGAAGACCTTCTTCGTGCCAGGAAATTGGACGACACCGAAATTAACGTCTGCTTGCCAGCCGTTACTTTCAAAGTAACCCTTTGCCCAATCGCCCATTGCCACCATGGCAACTTGATTGGATTGCACCAAGTCGAGTGCGTCCGTCCATTCCATCGTGTCCGCGTCGCCGTTGAAGAAACCGTCGTTGCAAGAAGAGGCTTTGGCCGGCCCACAACGCAGCCAAAGGGCTTCTTGTATGGTTTGGTCGATTACCGAATCCCCAGGGCTTTTTAGACCTTGCCAGAATGCTTCATAGTAGGCCGCGCCGGCAATGCCGGGTAAGATATCTTCGAAGACTAATTCTTGTAGGACCCAAGGCTCGTGATTCCCTAGCGCCAGCGGCGTTACTTTGGCGGCCTTAATCTGCATACATAGTGAATTAAATTCATCCAACGTCATATCGTCCGTCGGGTAGCCAATCTTGTGGTCGTCAAACACCTTCTTGCTATAGAACAAGGAATTGATGCGATGTATATTCATGGGTACGGCATAGAAGTTACCGTCAAGGCTCGCTTTCGCGACCAGTGAATCATAAAATCCGCTGCTCGATACCGTTGCCTGCATGGGTTCTATCTTGGACTCCGAGGTATCGATGCCATTGAACTTCACCCAGCGGAGAAGATCTGCTCCAATGTTGGTCTGAAATGTGTCGGGCAGATTGTTTTCCAGCACCTTGAGCTCGAGTTGCTGGCGAGCCTTGGTCGCCGTGCTGTCCGCTAAATTGACGACTGTAACATTGGGATACTTAGCCTTGTGTACCGCCAATGCGGCATTGAGGGCATCTGCTTCACCGCCCGATGTCCACCAACTGGAGAGCTCGATCTTGCCAGAACTCGCCGTTGAACCGTCGTCAACACTCGAACCGCAAGCAGCAAGCACGAGTGCAAGCAGCGAAGCGCAAAACACTGCCCTTTTGAGTTCGAAGACCGGTATGCGGAACCTAACCTTAGTCACAAATTCGGACATTGACCCCTCACTCCCCTTCAGCGGCTACCAACTTTACCAAACGAGCGTAATCCTCCCCTAGCTGCATTTATGTCACGTCCTTGCACTCGAAATTTCCCGGGAGTTCGCAGACATTGTTCAAATGTGCGGACTAACTTAGAAAATTTCCGCTGGGCGCCCAATAGGTAGACGCCAGCACCGATTCGGCCGCGCATTCAGGTGTCACACTACAGGTTGGGGGTGGGACCCGCGTTGTCTTTTGATGAGAGCGATGGATTCGTCTATTGTACGGTTTGGGCATAACCAACGATGAGGAGATTCTCGAGTTCAAAGGGCACGATTGGTGCCGCAGGAACAACGTTATTGCTCGTAATTGCTGCGAACTGCAAGGCGCAGACTTCAGAGCCGGCTGCGAGTGTAGATGTTCGCGACGTTTGCCTCGCGAGCCATGAAAAATCGCAGGAGCTTCGATTGAGTGGACGGCTGCTTGAATCCAAAAAGGAGCTGCTTGGCTGCGCGGAAGAGCAATGTCCCTCGGCCGTGCGTGTCGATTGTTTACGTTGGCTGGACGAAGTCGAGGCCGCAACACCAACTATCGTCTTAGTTGCCGAATCGGACCGGGGCGATGAAATGGACGTCCGGGTGACCATAGATGGCCGGCTGGTGACCACCCAGCTGGATGGCAAGTCTATCGAGCTTGACCCGGGTTCTCACCAACTCGTCTTCGATCCAAAAGCGGCAAAGCCTCTCGAGATGCGCATCGTTCTCGGTCAGGGTGAGAAAAATCGCATCATTCGGCTCGACTTTAGGACCAAGTCTTCGTTGGTTCCGGGTGCCATGCCGGTGTCGACGGGGTCCGCCTTACCACCACCGGTCGGAACTCGGCCCGTTCCAACTTTTACATACGTGCTAGGGGGAGTTGCAGTCGCGTCCGCCATATCGGCCACTATCTTTGGGATAAGTGCGCTGTCCGCTCGTAAGTCGGCGGAAGATAGTTGCGCTCCACTTTGCCCCGAATCAACAGTCAAAGACGTAAAGCAAAAAGCCCTTCTTTCCGATCTGAGCGCTGGCTTTGCCGTATTGTCGGCGGGAGCCGCCACATTGCTCTATTTCACGCGGCCAACCGTCTACATCAAATCAAGTCAAGCTCGCTCGGATGGCATCTTCGAGCATTGGAGGCTCGGCGTATCTTCGACGAGCGCCTTTACTTCATGGGGTGGCACATTCCAATGACATTGCCCGTCGCGCGTCTCTTGTCACTGATAGCGATAGGCCTTTGCGTCTCTTGTTCGCTCGCAGTCGAGGCCAACACACTCAATGAGGGCTGCCCCTCGGATAAGAAGGCCTGCGACGGACAATGCGTCTCAACTCAACTCCCGCAATATGGTTGCGCTAACTCAAATTGCGTGCCGTGCGTCATGGAGCACGCGAAGGCCACATGTACTGGGGACGGGAAATGCTCGGTAGGCGCCTGTGCCCCGCGCTTCCAGCATTGCCCTGATGTCCCCGACTCAAATGGCTGCGAGACGAATATTTATGAATCAGTGACGCATTGCGGTGGTTGCGATCCCATCAACGATTGCAACCAGCAAACGGTGCAGAATGTGTTGGAACGTAAATGCGGTGCTGGCCAGTGTTATATCTCCCAATGTCTTGATACCTACGCGGATTGTGATGGCGCGTTTCAGAATGGTTGCGAGGTCAATTTGAATACGGACTCCAATCACTGCGGAGATTGCAAGGTTGCTTGCGTTTCGCCACAGGCCTGCGTGTTAGGCGTCTGCCAATAACACTATTGCCACAAATCTGTTCCGCGAGTCACACCCCATAAAGTCCCCAAATAAGGTAAACAAGACCCACAATACCCAGCAAGCCTGCTGCTCCCCACAGCAATTTGCGCTTGGTTATCAAGCATACAGAGGCCAAGGCAATCGAAATCTGCAACGATGCAATCGCAAAGCCCAACGGGGCACCATGTCTTGACGCGGCATCCCGGGCCTGTTCGAACGCCCAGGCCTTCGCCTGGAGCTCCTTTTCCTCATCCTTGTAGCGCGCAATATCGGTTGCGGCGCGCGCGGCATCGGCCCCGACGGCGCCCCGCGCTTCCATTTCGGTTAGTCGTTGTTTGATCGACTTGGCTTGGTAAAACGACCAGGTATCCGAAGCCTCCGATTGGTTGAGCATGACCTTGCTGCCAAAGCCCGCAGACTTGAGCGAGCCAATTGCCGTAGCGACTGCAAGCCCGACTATCATCAGCGATACGTATTGAGTCCAGCCCTCTCGCCGTGCCTTCTCCTGGGCCACCTGACGATCTTGATGTAGGACCGTGATGAGTGCGCGAACGTCTTCTTGTTCAGTGGTTGGGCTAACATTGAGAGGGTCTGTCATTTGGGCTGTTTATCCGCGCGCAATATAACAATAGGGTTCCAATTTCACACACGATTGACGTCACGGACGACAGGGACTGACGGATTCGGCGGGCCGGACATCCCCGATTGACCTCGCGGACAACAAAGGCTTCTTGACGCTTTCTTGATATCGAATCGGGAGATATTGACGACTCGCTGATACGCAAAGGCCTAAGAAAAGGGTGAAAGGACGAAGCGGTCGCCCCGCAAGCGACCCCTCGGATTCAACAATGGTCACCACCGATTCCGACAATGTTCAAGCCTCGCGAGGTGGCTCTCGATCGAGTCTGACGGTTGGGGCCTTCGGTAGTCAATTACCGCCAACTCTTCATGAAGACCGCATGGCGGCGAATGTGGGAAAAGGCATGGGCGACTCGGCTCTGCTTGGGTTCCTGTTCTTGGTTGGAATGATACCAGTGTTCGTGACGGCGACACACGGCGGTCACTGGGGAACCGAACCGACTCTGGGACTTCTGCTTTCGCTATTCGCCGCGTATCAACTCGTGGCGAATAACAAAACGAAATTCAGGGATCGCTAATCGGTCTCTTTCTATCACACTTGCGAAACAAATGTCGTGACTACTGCGTCCTAGCTTCGAGCATCACGCAACATCACTGCGTTCACACGCCACAGGACTGGGTGTAACTATGGATATGATGTATTTGGGGATTACGATTGTCTTTTTTTTAGTTAGCTGGGGTTTCGTCCGACTCTGCGAAAAGGTCTGAAGCATGTCAATTCTGACGATAATAGGCACGGTCCTATCCGTGCTCATTTTGGTTTATCTGGGAGTGGCGCTGCTCTACCCGGAGAAGCTGTCATGACGATGAACAACGTTGTGCAGTGTACCCTGTTCTTCATCGTATTGATCGCGCTCGGCATTCCACTTGGGGCGTACATGGCGCGTGTATACGAAGGTGAAGCGAAGATTGCGCAGCGCCTGCTGGGCCCGCTCGAGCGCCTCTTCTATCGGCTCTCCGGTGTTCGGCCGGAGCAGGAAATGAATTGGAAACAGTACGCCGGTGCGGTGCTCGTATTCAATCTCGCTGGTGTTATTGTTGTATACGTACTCCAGCGGGTACAAGCGTATTTGCCTCTCAACCCAGCCGGTCTCGGCGCCGTAGCGCCAGAGCTTTCGTTCAATACCGCGACCAGTTTTGCTACCAATACCAATTGGCAAGCCTACGGTGGCGAAACGACGCTCAGTTATTTTACGCAGATGGCGGCGTTGACAGTACAGAATTTCGTTTCGGCTGCGGCTGGCATGGCCGTTCTCGTCGCATTGATTCGCGGGTTCGCGCGGCACACGACGCAACAGATTGGCAACTTTTGGGTCGATCTAACCAAGAGTACCTTATACGTGCTGTTGCCGCTCTCATTGGTTTTGGCACTTGCGCTGGTATCGCAAGGAGTCATTCAAACCTTTGGACCCTACGTGACGGCTCATGTCCTTCAGCCGATGAAGGATGCAAACGGAGCGAAGGTTTTTGACCAAATTATCGCGCTTGGGCCCGCCGCGTCGCAGATCGCCATCAAGCANNGGCGGATTCTTCAACGTCAACTCGGCTCACCCCTTCGAGAACCCTACCGCCCTTGCCAACTTCCTCGAAGTAATATCGATTTTGCTGATCTCCACCGGACTCTGTTTCACATTCGGCAAGATGGTGAAAGACAAGCGTCAAGGCTGGGCAGTCCTGATTGCAATGCTTGTAATTATCGTCCCGCTGCTTGCCTTGGCCGTGTCCGCCGAGCAAGGAGGCAATCGAACCCTATCCAGCATCGGAGTCGATCAGACAGCAAGTCTCCTGCAACCGGGTGGCAACATGGAAGGCAAAGAGGCCCGCTTTGGCATCGCCAACAGTGCAATCTGGGCTACCGCCACCACGGCGGCTTCGAACGGCTCTGTCAACGCCATGCACGACAGCTTCACTCCGCTTGGAGGCCTGGTGCCGATGTGGTTGATGCAACTGGGCGAGATCGTCTTTGGCGGTGTTGGATCGGGACTTTACGGCATGCTGATGTTCGCCATTGTCGCTGTATTTATCGCAGGGTTGATGGTGGGTCGTACGCCAGAGTACTTGGGGAAAAAGATCGAGGCTTACGAGATGAAAATGGCCTCCCTGGTAATTCTAATACCCGCAGGCGCAGTACTCATTGGGACGGCGATTGCCTGCGTCGTTCCGGCTGGGTCGGCAACGCTGGGTAACCCGGGTATTCACGGATTTAGCGAGATACTTTACGCGTTTTCCTCAACTGCGAATAACAATGGTTCCGCGTTTGGCGGCATCACCGTAAGCGGAGTCTTTTACGCGACGGCAACTGGCATTTGCATGCTGATAGGGCGTTACTGGGTCACGATTCCCGTTCTTGCTATTGCGGGATCGCTGGCTCGCAAGAAGGCCATACCGACCAGTGCCGGCACCCTTCCAACACATACGCCGCTATTCGTGGGCTTACTAGCGGGCACCGTAATTCTCGTGGGCGCGTTGACATTCATTCCAGCGCTCGCATTGGGTCCCATCGTCGAGCACCTAGTGCTGTTAGGGAAATAAAGGATTCATTGATCATGACGACCAAACCACAATCTCGTCCCCTATTCGAAGGCGCCATCGTCCGCCGGGCGATTGTCGATTCATTCACGAAACTAGATCCTCGCCACATGATCCGAAATCCGGTGATGTTCGTGGTGGAAATCGGGAGCGCGTTTACGACGGTGCTCTATATTCACGCCGCGGTGACTGGGCACGGTGAGGCTTCAGCCAGTTTCATTCTGGGTGTATCCCTTTGGCTCTGGTTCACGGTCGTATTCGCTAATTTCGCCGAAGCCATGGCCGAGGGACGCGGCAAAGCGCAGGCCGATACTTTGCGCAAGGCTCGCAAAGACGTTGTCGCGAAACGCCTGAGTGAACCTAAACGTGACGCCAAGCGCGAAGACGTTGTGTCGATTCAGTTGCGCATGGGGGACTACGTATGGGTCGAAGCGGGCGAGCTTATCCCTGGCGACGGCGAAATCGTCGATGGCGTTGCGTCCGTGGATGAGAGCGCAATTACCGGGGAAAGCGCGCCCGTTATCCGTGAGAGCGGCGGTGACAGAAGTGCGGTTACTGGTGGAACCCGGGTCCTGTCGGACTGGCTTATCATAAAGATCACGGCCAATCCGGGTGAGACATTCCTCGACCGCATGATTGCAATGGTCGAAGGCGCCAAGCGTCAAAAGACACCCAACGAAATTGCCCTCGATATTCTACTCGCCGGGCTAACAATCATTCTGCTCCTAGCGACCGTGACGCTTCAGCCGTACTCGGTGTTTGCGGTCAAGAGCGCCGGTCACGGACTTCCGGTGAGCATGACCGTGTTGGTAGCCTTGCTCGTGTGCCTCATTCCGACCACAATTGGCGCACTTCTATCGGCCATCGGCATTGCGGGCATGGACCGTATGATCCAGGCCAACGTGATTGCGACTTCGGGGCGCGCCGTAGAGGCCGCCGGCGACGTAGATGTGCTTTTGCTGGACAAAACCGGCACTATCACTCTGGGCAATCGTCAAGCTACCACATTTTTGCCTGCCGCAGGCTACACCGAAGAGCAATTGGCCGACGCGGCGCAATTATCTTCGCTCGCCGATGAAACTCCCGAGGGGCGCAGCATCGTAGTCCTTGCAAAGGAGAAGTTTGGTATTCGAGGCCGCGACATACAGGCCATGGGTGCGGAATTCATTCAGTTCACTGCTCAGACACGCATGAGTGGTGTCGATCTCGAGGGCCGTAGAATTCGTAAGGGAGCTGCTGAAGCCGTGGCTGAGCACGTTCGCAACGCCGGTGGCTCAATGTCAGCCGACGTCCGCGCGGTCGTCGATGAAGTTGCCAAGCGCGGCGCAACGCCACTGGTGGTCGCTAACGACCATCACGTCCTCGGCGTCGTTGAGCTCAAGGATATCGTCAAAGGTGGAATCAGCGAACGCTTTGCCGAAATGCGTCGCATCGGAATCCGCACGGTCATGATTACTGGCGATAATCCGCTCACGGCCGCTGCGATTGCCGCGGAAGCTGGGGTTGATGATTTTCTTGCCGAAGCGACACCTGAAGCCAAGCTCGCGATGATCCGCGACTACCAGAAGAAGGGGCATCTCGTTGCGATGACGGGTGACGGCACCAATGACGCGCCGGCTCTTGCGCAAGCGGACGTTGCAGTCGCGATGAACTCGGGAACACAGGCCGCCAAAGAGGCGGGCAACATNNAACATGGTCGATCTCGACTCCAACCCAACGAAATTGCTACAAATTGTCGAGATCGGCAAGCAGATGCTGATGACTCGCGGCGCATTGACCACGTTCAGTATCGCCAACGACTTGGCGAAGTACTTTGCAATCATACCGGCGGCGTTCGCTACAACTTATCCCGTTCTCGGAGCGCTGAACATCATGCACTTGCACTCGCCCACCTCGGCGGTGATGTCGGCCGTGATATTCAATGCGCTTATTATCATTGCCTTGATCCCACTGGCCCTACGCGGCATCAAGTACCGGCCGGCACCCGCCTCCGATTTGCTCCGTCGCAATGTCTTAATCTATGGCCTAGGCGGAATTCTGTTACCGTTTCCAGGAATCAAGATCATCGACATGATGCTGACAGCCGTCGGTATGAGCTGAGAAGAACAAGAGGATACAATATGGCTTCCACGATTCGACCTGCACTTACATTGCTCGGACTTTTCACCGTGCTAACTGGCTTCGTTTACCCAGCAATAGTTACCGGTGTTGCACAAGTCGCCTTTCCCAAACAAGCTAATGGAAGTCTGATCCGCAAGGATGGGCAGGTAATTGGCTCGGAACTGATTGGACAGTTTTTTGACGAGCCGGGCTCCTTCTGGAGTCGCCCCTCAGCTACCGCGCCCACCCCGTATAACGCCGGGGCATCCACCGGGTCGAACCTGGGCCCGCTGAACCCGGCTTTGCGCGACGCAGTAACCCAAAGAGTCAAAGCGCTCCGCGAAGCCGACCCCGGCAACAATGCTCCGGTACCTATCGACCTAGTGACGACCTCCGGAAGCGGACTCGACCCGCATATTTCTCCCGCGGCGGCCTATTACCAGGTAGCGCGCGTCGCCCGCGTGCGCGGACTCGACCCTTCGCGTGTTCGTCAGCTAGTGGACACTCACGTCGAGGGTCGAACCTTAGGAATGCTGGGCGAGCCTTGCGTGAACGTTCTAGAGCTCAACCTTGCGCTCAACGCGCTCGCGCACTGAGGCTGCCCAATCATCACCCGCCGCCATACCTTGGAGCGCTCAGAGAACCATCGCAGATAGTCTTGGGTATTCACTCGATACGGGGTTATGCTGCAGGAGACCAGGGCTAATTTAGCATGATGGACGCCCCGCAAAGACCCGATCCGGACGCGCTGCTTCGCAGAGTTCGCGACGAGGAAACCAAGGCGCAGCGTGCCAAGCTGAAGGTCTTCTTTGGGTTTGCTCCCGGCGTTGGCAAAACCTACCGCATGCTACAGGTGGCGCGGGATCTGGTCATCGATCAAAAAATCGACGTTGTCGTTGGCTTAGTAGAAACCCACCGTCGCATGGACACCGCGGCCCTGCTGCTCGGCCTCGATATATTGCCCAAACGAAAGGTCGAGTACCGGGGACGCACTTTGGAGGAATTCGACCTGGACGTCGCGTTAGCGCGGCGACCCAAGTTGATTCTCATCGATGAATTGGCGCATACCAACGCTCCCGGTTCGCGGCATACCAAGCGGTGGCAGGATATTCTGGAAGTTCTGGATGCCGGCATTGACGTCTTCACGACAGTGAACGTGCAACACATCGAAAGCCTGAATGACGTAATTGCTCAGATTACGCACGTTATCGTAAGAGAGACAATTCCGGATTCCATATTGGAGCGAGCCGACGAGATTGAGCTCGTCGATATTGCTCCTGAAGAACTGATGACGCGGCTTCGCGAAGGCAAAGTGTATCTAGCCGATCAAGCGAATCGTGCTGCCGATCATTTCTTTCAGCGCGGAAACCTACTTGCGCTTCGCGAGTTGGCACTCAGGCGCACGGCCCAAAGGGTTGATGACGACGTCAAGCAGTATCGAGAACAGTACGGCGTGGACGCAACCTGGGCCGCGAGTGAAAATATTCTCGTCTGCGTGGGTCCAGCGCCCAGCTCGGCGCGGTTGATTCGCGCCACGGCGCGAATGGCGGCTGGGCTGCGCTCGGCGTGGGTTGCGGCTTATGTGGACGCGCCCGCCGTTGGCGCGATGAGCGACTCCGATCGTGAGCGGCTGGAATCGCATTTGCGTTTGGCGGAATCCTTGGGAGGCTCGGTAACTCGACTCGATGGAAACCGAGTTTCGGAAGCGCTCCTAGGCTACGCCAGAAGGAACAATGTCACTCGCATCATACTCGGCAAACCGACACATTCGCGGTTTAGGGACCGGTTGCGTGGGTCACTGCTCAACGAGGTTGTACGAGGGAGCGGTGATATCGATGTTCATGTAATTAGTGGCGTCGTCGGCGATGAACATCCAGTGCCGCGCGGCCCTGCTCTGAAGCAAGCGGTACAATGGAACCGTTTTGGATGGGCTGCGGCGATCGTGGCGGGAACGACGGCTTTCGGCGCCGTGCTGCGCTCGACGCTATCAGTTCCAGACATTGAAATGGTCTACTTGCTGGCAGTCATGGTGACCGCCCTGCGGTTTGGCCGGGGACCTTCAATCTTAGCAGCAGCAATTGCAGTTGCGGCCTACGACTTCTTTTTCGTCCAGCCATACTACACGTTTGCCGTCGCAGACGCGCGCTACTTTCTCACGTTCGTCATGATGTTCGTCGTAGGGCTATTGCTCAGCGAATTGACGGCTCGCGTTCGGCGCCAGGAGCAGGAAGCACGGCAGCGTGAGGAGCGGACCAAAATACTCTATGCGTTGATTCGCGATCTGAGTGCTGCGGATAGTCGCGAAGCTGCTGCCACCGTGGTTGCGCGCCACGCCGCAGAGGCCTTCAGCGCGAAGTCTTTCCTGCTACTCACCAACCCCGCGGGTACACTCGAAGATGTTGCGCATTTCCCATTGGGACCTCCCCTTGATCTCAAGGAAATTGTAGTTGCGCAATGGGCGTTCGAACACGGTAGGGTGGCGGGACTCGGCACTGACACCCTTCCGGGCTCGTCGACGGCTTGCTTTCCTCTGCGCATCGGAGGCTCGTCACTGGGTGCAATCGCGCTTCAACCCAAGACGGGCGCTCCTTTGCGAGTTGAGCAACGGGAGTTCTTGGAAGCGTTCAATCGGCAGGCAGCTTTCGCGTTTGAGCGCATGAAACTTGCTGATGAAGCGCGCAGCTCGGCTCTGCGGGCCAAAGCCGAGGAAATGCGCAGCTCTTTGCTGTCCGCGGTCTCACACGACCTGCGGACCCCTCTGGCGGCGATTACCGGGGCTGCCACGACCATGCGCGGCGACGTGGGTGTGGTCGACGAAACGACGCGCAGGGAACTGCTTGACTCCATCTGTGGAGAGGCTGAACGGCTTGAAAAGCTAGTAGCCAATTTGCTCGATATGACCCGACTAGAGTCGGGTGCAATAGGGTTGCGCCGCGAGTGGGTGCCACTCGAAGAAATAGTAGGCTCGGCCCTTACACGGCTGGAGTCAAAACTCGAAACTCGTGCAGTGAACATCGAATTGCCCGGATCACTTCCACTCTTGTCCGTCGATCCGGTGCTATTCGAGCAGGTGTTTGCCAATCTCTTCGAGAATGCAATCAAGTACACGCCGCCGAATTCGCCACTTTACGTTCGCGCCAGGGCGGATGATAATCTAATCGTGATTGATGTCATGGACTCTGGGCCCGGTCTGCCAGCGGGAAATGAGGCTCAAGTTTTCGAGAAGTTTTACCGCGGCAGTCACGCAGGCATCGCCGGCGTCGGACTAGGTCTTGCGATTTGTAAAGGAATCGTCGAGGCACATGGTGGGACATTGCTCGCCGAAAACCGTCCGGAAGGCGGCGCCCTGTTCCGAATTACACTCCCTATGGCTGAGGGTGCTCCCTCAATTGTGCTGGACACGGAAGCAGTTGAACCGTGACTGCGCCGCCACCCCTAATTGCCGTCATCGAAGATGAACCACAAATGCGGCGGTTTATTCGCGCGTCGCTGACTGCACGGGGCTTTCGTATGATTGAAGGCGGTACGGCCAATGAGGCGCTGCTGCTGGTGAGCAGCCACAACCCCGACCTTCTGCTGCTAGATTTGGGCCTACCTGACGGTGATGGCATCGAGCTGACTCGCCAATTGCGCGAATGGAGCCACATGCCCATCATCGTGCTCTCGGCTCGCGGCCTCGAGCAGGACAAAGTCGCCGCCTTGGATGCGGGAGCAGACGACTACCTGACTAAGCCATTTGGCGTCGATGAGCTGCTGGCTAGAATGCGCGTCGCGCTTCGGCACGCGCAGACAACTGCTTCGTCCGAAACGCGTCAGGCATTCGAATTCGGATCCCTAAAGATTGACTTGGTCCGCCGTGAAGTGACGCAAGCGGGCAGCGCCGTCCGGCTGACGCCAATTGAGTATAAATTGCTCACGCTGCTCGCTCGCAACGCCGGCAGGGTCTTGACACACGGCCAGATACTCGCCGAAGTGTGGGGACATCGGCACGCGAACATGGCGCACCATGTTCGCGTGCACATGGCGGAGCTCAGGAAAAAAATCGAAGCTGACCCGGCTAGGCCGAAACTAATCGTAACCGAGCCTGGCGTTGGCTACAGGTTGCGCGATCGCGAATCAAGCGACGACGGAAATCAGAGTTGAAGTGGCGTGAATTGCCCGTCCGTTCGTGGTGAGGACGGTCGAGACTGGACGAGCAATTCGAAGCCTCGGGGCTTACGAAAATAAGCCAAGCACCCTACATTTTAATAAATGTCAATAGCAGTCCAAGTAATAATGATGATAGTTGCGGCATTGTTCGAGGTCGGGGGCGATGCGCTGATCCGCCGTGGCATTACGGGGGGAGGCATCGCGCTCGTCGTGATTGGGTTCGTCGTTCTTGGAACTTACGGCGTGCTAGTTAACCTAATTGGTCTAGATTTCTCCAAATTGTTGGGTGCATATGTCGGCTGGTTTGCCATTATCAGCGTGCTATTTGGACGATTCGTCTTTGGCGATCGAACGCCAGTCAGTCTATGGGTGGGGCTCGCGCTCGTCCTCGCCGGCAGCTTGGTAATCCAGACCGGGCCGAAATCGGTCTCGCCTTCGATTTCCAAAATTGCCGGGCCGGACACACATTGAATGAGCGTCAAATCACGCAATTGGATTGCGGCGAATACGGTTAGGATGCCGCTTTTCAAGCAATGAAATAGCTGCAATCAGCGAGCCGCTGAACGACATGATGATTCCGAGGGTCAGCATGGTGAGCTCCTTTAGGACATAAGTCCATTGTGAATATTGGATTGAAAGTTTCGATGGCGTCGTCTTGAGGAACGCCGGGCAAGGCTCGAAAATCCACCTAGGAGATGGACCAGCGTCCACAAGGTTAGAATTACTGCGAGTGCTGTTCCGAGTGGGCCGGCCAGTTGTGGCCAGGGACCTGATTGGACTGCTACGACGGCTAGCGTTGTCATGGTTACGCAATG
>PMCK01000070.1:0-5950 GCA_003154095.1 Myxococcales bacterium
ACCTGGGGCTACTCCACAGGGCTGATGGCTCAATTTCGAATGATTGGAGTGGGGGTCGGAGGGGTCGAGTAGCGACTGGGGAAGGGGTCGGCGTTGTCGCGGCGGTGATTTTCCTCCCAGCGGCGCTCGTCAACCATGTCGCGCTCGCGGAATATCGCAACTCCAATCACGCCCACGTTGCGATCGCTGCCCGTGCGGGCGGCGTACGAGTCGCGGACCGTGCCAAAGCGGAAGGCTGCAACTGCGTCCGAACTGCGGCGGAAACCGTCGATGTCGAGGGTTCCGTAGGCATCAATCAAGTAGCCGCGCTTGCTGTACGACCCGACGCGACCGTCGATGACATCGAGCCCGTCAACGGTGGCCAATACCTCGAAGCGTTCGCTGGAATGATTCATGACGCGAATACTGTAGCGGTCCCCGCTGTGACCAACTACGAATGAGCGTGCCCCTTGAGTCAAACCAGCTAGGGCATTGCCGCTGCCATCGACGATTTGAACCGACACGTAACCGTTGGATGTCTCGGCAATGTTCGTGAGAAGTTCCGAGTAACTGCGTCGTCCGGTGCGTGCCATGATGCCCGTTTCGTCGTCGTATTGGATGCGCAATACGCTCCAAGGTTGATTGCCGTCGCGATTGAAAGTGGTCGTAGTAACCCAACTCGAGCGTGTTTCACCCCACTGGGTTGCCAGTCCAGGCCGTTCGACGTCGCGTCGCAGTGGAGCTGAAGACTTGGCTTCGCCTCGAGGACGACTCGCGCTTGCGACGGATTCATCGGCCATGGCGGACGGCGCGTTCATACCTGCGCCGGCAGTAGCTGATCTTGCCGCAGGTCGCGGGGCGCTTTGCGGTGCGGGTTGTGGCATGCTCTGTTGCGAGCCGGAATAGGACTGGCCCTTCTCTGCATCCTTGGCGGGTGCCATGGGAACGGGCCCTGTACCGTCCGGAGGCTGGGCATAACCCTGTTCTGCCTGAGGTAAGTCCGAGGGTTGCGATTCAGGCGCGGGGGCCACTTGCGATGTGTCGGCACTGGAATTTGGCGGCGTATTCTTTCCCGGTGCACCCGTACTGGCGCAAGCGTTCATCAGGACACAAGTGGTAATTGCAATGAGGGATATCGGGGAAAGGGCGCGAGCGGTCATGGTATTTGCCTCCGTTGGCATTCACCTAAAGAAACGCGGTGCCTTCGTTTACCTTACAGGCCCAGTTCTAATTTTACGGTGCACCGGATCCCTCGTCGGCGTTCAAGGGATACGTCCGAAGTCGACTGGGCCGTTATGCCCAAATCAAAGCACAGGCCCGTTTCCAGAAACTACGCCGAACTCGGCCACCATTCGATCGAGCGAGTCAGACATTTTGAGTCTGACGTCGAGAGCGACGGCGGCGGTGTACAAACATTCCTTGGCGGCGGGTATGATCGGGCGCCCCATCACCCAGCGTGGTTCCCCTTCGCCGCCGGCTGCGGAAATGACAACCCCGGAAACCCCTGCCACCTCCGGTGTGAGCAGAATATGGGGAATAGACCCCGGGTGTCGGTCCAGCATTACTCTTACCAGCAGCACCAGTAATGGGATTACGGCCCTTGGGCTCGTGTGAAGTTCGGCTTCGTCGACCGAAGGAGCAAGCACCACCCGCCGCAGGTCCGTCGGATCGCCTGTCGGTTCACTGGAGCGAAATGCTTCCAGCAGGAGGTCCTGCATAGTGACCGCCATGGGCTCGCTCCACACGGACAACCCAAGGAAATCCACGAGCTCGGCCGCTATCCCCAGTTCACGCCCCAGGCGTCCGATTACATGCTGTAGATTCAATCGGTTGCGCGCCTGCATGGGCTGTCGCTCCGAACGCTCGAGCACGTCGATTAGCTCGTCGATGCGCGGCATAGAATACTCGCGCAGCGAATTGAGCGCGAGGTGAGTATCCATGCGATGCGCCGCGACGGCTGTCATCAATTCTTCAAGACCCTCGCGCAGAGGAACGCAAGAGGCACGTACATCCGGAAGCACGGAGGACAGTGACCGAGGACCTACTCGCATCGAACTCGAAAGTTGTTCGAGATTACGCAGCCCCCCCAAGGCATCGCGCACCGCCCCCCTTGCAGCATCGACTCGACTCTTGCTAGTCGCGTCAGGATACCACGACGGAGGTTGGCTATAGAACATACAGTAGAGCTTACCTCAACTCACTTTCGGCGAAAAAGTAGGCACATTCAATACGCCCGTTTTCTTCGGAGTCTGAACCNNACGACCGGGCTGCGCGTCATGAAGGCACAAAGACTGCCGAAGAACGGCCGCGCCTGGTGAACGGCATAGAAGCCTTCGGCTTGAGCAATCGTTAGATGCCGCTGCTTCAAACCCAGTATCTGAAATCCCTCATCGAGCAGCCGCTGTAATATGGATCCCTGAGTCCGCTTTTCGCAGGCATCCGGCTTGATGATGCACAAGGTTCTCTGACTGGTCATCGGCATCTCCGATTGATAACTAGGGTCTGGTTGGGTCGGGGCGTTATGGCAGCAGTGTACGCGTTTACAACTCCGAATTGTGGAAATCCACAGGTAGGCAGAAGGCCAATTGGCCGGAATCTTTCGTTTCCACCCATGGGATCCGCGGGCAAGGGCACACGCGCAATTCGTCCAGGATTTTGGTGCTGCGACTAAAGCGCTAGTTCATTGGCAACCATCTGATCAAAGGTCTGCCGGCGACGCACTAATGCGAATTGGCCGTCACTCTTGAGCAGAACCTCCGGTGGTTGCAAATAAGAATTGTAGTTCCCAAGCGACATCGAACTGCAATAGGCCCCAGCCCCACCGATAACTAACATGTCGCCTATCTCGGGCACCGCAATGGCGCGCGGCAAGACGTGCCCCTGGTCATCCAAGGTTTGCGAGTCGCCGCTTTCGCAGCAGCGACCCACTACAACACAGAGAGAAAGCGGCCGCGCTGAGCCATTGGCAGCAAATTCTGAGGATAAGACTTCTCCTTGCCTGTCAATTACGTAAAGCGGATGCCTGGAACCATAGAGTAACGGACGCGTGTTGGATTCCATTCCCGCGTTTAGGACGACGAATTGGAAACCGTCAGGACCGGACGACTTGATGTCCACCACGCTAGTTACCAAATACCCGGCGTTGGCCACGATATACGTGCCTGGCTCGACGGCGACCGTGAGTGCGCGACCGGTCCTACTTCGGAATTCCTCGAACCGCTGCTTCGCGTATTTGCCCAAATCCTCGATATCTGCCGCAGTTTCGTCCGGCATGCGGGCTTCCTTGAACCCACCGCCCAGATTGACGGCCTTGGCGTCCGGGAAATGCTGCTCCGTCAGCAGCAACATCCGATCGATATTATCGCGCCAGACTTCCGGATCTCCACCGGACCCGATATGGGCATGCACGTGCTCAATGCGGACCATCGATTTGGACAACAGATTTTTGACTTCGTCCAACTGCGCCAAATGAATGCCGAAACTCGAATATTTATCGCCAGTATTGCGGGTCACCGACTCACCGGCGCCGACTCCGGGGTTGATGCGAATCGCGATCTTTACCGCATTTTGCATTAGGAATGGTAACACGAGCTCCAGTTGTCGCTGTGAGCAGATGTTATACGTCATGCCCTCGCGCAGCATTTGCTCGAGCGCGGCTCGATCCTCCCCGGACGGCACGTCTTGTGTAGTTAACATCAAGCGCCCGTAGGGGATGCCAGCAATATGCGCCCGTCTTGCTTCATTCATCGAGCTTGCGTCAACGCCCAAGCCTTGCTCCGCAATAACCTGCAACAGCGCAAGGCTCGGGTTGGCCTTCATCGCAAATCGAACTTCCAGACCAAAAGCGTTTGGCATTCCGAGCAAGGCTTGGCAGCGTTTCTTGATGAGAGCTTCGTCGTACAGGAAAAACGGAGTTCCGAAGCGTTCGGCAGCCTGCACAATCTGGGCTGGGCTGACAGTTCCAAATGGGTTCAGCGTCATGATGTACCTATTCGCGTGGGCGTCACACCTGTGATTGACCGGTCGCTTATGGTTTCAAATGGGCTTTGATACTCGCCATGGCTCGCTCGGTAGATTCCCGCCGCCCAAAGGCTGAAAACCGAATAAACCCTTCGCCGGCCGGGCCGAAGCCAGAGCCGGGAGTCGTGACGACATGGGCCTCGCGAAGGAGCTTATCAAAGAAGTCCCAGGAGCGAACACCATTCGGAGTCTTGGCCCAAATATATGGAGCATTGTCGCCGCCGAAACAAGCAAGGCCCAGGCTCGTCAGGCCATCGCGGATGATTCGGGCGTTTTGCATATAGTAATCGACGATTGCCTGACACTCACGCCGCCCCTTGGGAGACAGTGCGGCCGCCCCACCATATTGCACGATGTTGGAGGCACCATTGAAAAACGTGCTTTGCCGGCGGTACCAAAGGGCATTCAACTTCCCGGCGGGAGCGTCCTCCGTAATGAGGGATTTGGGCACTACCGACCAACCTAACCGTACCCCAGTAAAGCCAGCCGATTTCGAAAAGCTGTTGACCTCAATCGCGCACTCGTCGGCTCCGGGGACCTCGTAGATGCTTCGAGGCAAGCGAGCGTCCGATATGAACGCGGAATAAGCCGCATCGAATATGATAACGGCCTTCAATTGACGAGCATATTCGACAAATTGCGTCAATTGCTGCTTCGTCGCCACNNGGAAAAAAATCGTTGTGCTCGTGGCAAGGCATATACACGATGCCAGCGTACTGTCCCGTCACCGTATTGAACGATTCGGTACGCCCTGCCATGACGTTAGTGTCAACGTACACGGGGTAAGCGGGATCCTGAACGGCGACGATATTCTCGGGCCCAAATATCGTTTGAATATTGCCCGAGTCCGACTTGGCACCGTCGCTTACGAATATCTCGTCCAGCTCGACTTCGACCTTGCGCTCGCGGTAAGCATCGCGGATGGCCTCGCGTAAAAACTTTTCCCCTTCGTAGTCTCCGTAACCCGTATACGTATCCCCCTTGCTCAGTCGTTCTGCGGCGTTTTGCAGCGCGCGCACGACCGAAGGGGCAAGTGGCTGGGTAGTGTCTCCAATCCCCAACCGATGCAGCTCGACGCCTGGGTGCTTCTCTGCAAACGCCTTGGCGCGCCGCGCGATTTCTGGGAAAAGATAACCTGCGCCGAGCTTGTCGTAATTGATATTGATTGTAGCCATGGTAAGGTTCTACGTAACCTGGGGCCGCCAGCTTAACACCGAAGCGCAAACCGTGCAGGTGGGCCCAAAACCAGCTAATTTTGTCACCTCCGGCCCGTTTGTCCAAAAACTCGAACCGGTTAAAAATCCTTAACGGTGAACGCTTCTTTAGCAATCGTCCCACTACAAACGCTCGTTACTGGCCCGGTCATCGTTACGTGAAAGTCGTTCGTGAGCGCAATCTTCAAATCCCCGCCCGGCATATGCACTGTAATCTCCCGATCACAGAGACCCAGTCGATGTGCGACGGCTGCGGCGGCGCTGCTCGAACTACCCGATGCCAACGTGTAACCGGCACCCCGTTCCCAAATTTCGATTTTTATGTTGCTGCGGCCCAGAACCTTCAAGAACTGCACATTAGTACGATTCGGAAACCGCGGGTCATTCTCAATCCGAGGACCCAGTCGCCGCGCCAGTTCTTCACTTACATCGTCGAGAAGCAGAACACAATGCGGGTTACCGATAGTGGCCGCGCTAAACCGATATTCCGTGCCGTCAAGAACCCAAGGTTGATCAACGACATCACCCGCATAACCAATGACCGGAATGCGCGCCGCATCAAAGCTGACTTGACCCATCTCAACTTCAATCAAGTTGCCATCCGGCAAAATGCAACATTGCACTTTGCCCCCCAATGTCTGCACCGAAAAAGGCTCGAACTTCACCAGGCCCCGGTCGAACAGGAAGCGCGCAAAAATACGCAGCCCGTTGCCGCTCTTTTCGGCCTCGCTGCCGTC
>PMCK01000070.1:5973-6408 GCA_003154095.1 Myxococcales bacterium
CCCGACCTCAGCCGGGTCCATTACGATGTAGTCATTTCCGAGACCGTGGTATTTGACGTATTGCATGGGGATGGTCAAAAACAGGGGGGAGTTCGCAAGGGTTAGCACCGGATGTGGGGTGCGCTAACGGAGTGGCCCTAAATGACAAAACCCGCACGACCTTGGTGGCCGTACGGGCTTTGCGTCGCAACCTACTTTAGTTAGGTTGTACTAAAAGTAACTGCGCTGATAGTCAGGTTTATGGCTGCGGTCGTCGGGAACCCGAACCCGATCGCTAGGATCTGCGTTGAATCGTAGTTTGGCGCGCTACCCATTGAACAATTTGTTGTCAGCGCATTCCATTTGACTGTCTGTGTCACGGTCGTGTTTCCAGCAACAGTGATTGCGGCTGATCCCACGACGTAGTACGACGTGCCGCTAACCGTGACTCGATCC
>PMCK01000321.1 GCA_003154095.1 Myxococcales bacterium
GCTCGGTGCGTTGCGAGCCCACCATGGCAGCTGAAAAAGCCAGCATCACGCCCAGAATGGCCATTGTAATGCCTATCGACTTTCCGCTGCTCTTGTGGGAAGAGTCGTGCCCTTGATGGGCGACATGTTCAATCTGTTCGGAGAGTTCGTGAATGCTCATGGTTGATCCCGAAGTCCGCCACTCTAGTCGGTGTCGAGCAGAATTGCCAGTCCCGCAGCCAGTCCGGATGTGAGGTGTCTACTCGCTGCACCACTTCAGCATCCTTGCCCCCCAGGGCATGGCCATGCGGTAGCGCTCGCCTCGCGCCGATTCCCAATAGAGAGGTTCTGACTTTTTGATTGTGTGGGTTGGAGCGGCCGGTGACTCATCATGCTTTCCGTGATACAAGATATTCTACGAATGGTTCCGATGCGGCGTAATTAGCAGTCTGGCATGAGGGTGACCACAATTTTAGTTCAGTCCCACCGTCCCCGCCGTTTGAACTTCGACCCATGGCTAATCGGCATCTTGACCTGTGCCATTGCCCTCTATTTGATCTACGCGTCGTACACCGATATCGTCGAGCGCAATTATGACGGTCCCGAACGGGTGTGGTACTCAAACTACATCGCCGAGCATGGTCACCTGCCTCCGGCGAACCAGTGCACGATTTGTCGGCACCCGCCCCTTTATTTTGCGCTCGGAGCCCTAGTCATTCGTCTTGTCAACGCAACGCACCTAGCAACGGTTGAAGTCGGTCTCCAGGGTTTGTCGCTGCTCTTGTTCGTTGCATTTCTGATATTTGGCGTCCTCACGATAAGGCTCTTCACTGACAATCGAGCGACGGTCAGGCTGGGCGCCGCACTGCTGGCGTTCTGGCCTACTAGTGTAATCAATTCGGTTCGCGTTCACGATGACTTATTAGCGTCGAGCTTGGGGGCCGCAGTTCTGTACCTCATAATTCGTTGGCAAAAGTACGATCGAGTCCGCAACCTGTATTGGGCGATATTTCTGACGGCTTTAGCACTTTTCACCAAGGCCAATGCATACGCTCTGGTCCTGCTCCTCTTGGCAACGGTGAGCTGGCAATGCTATCGAGATCGCTTTACGCGGGTGCGCGTGAGGCAGGTCGTTCTTTCATTTTTGTCAATTGCAGCCGCAATCGTGGGCGTTTCATCCATCCACTCGTCCGCCGCTCGCTCGACGGCGTGCCAGCGGGCATTGGGCGCAATTTGCGATTACAGCACTGAGCACTTCGTCGGTAACGGATGGGCTAATTACCTTACTTTTGATTTGAAGTTTTTTCTCCGGCAGCCATATCTCATCAACGATCCGTACGACAAGCACCGTGACTACGTGCTCAATACGCTTCTGAAGACGAGTCTGTTCAGCGGCGCTCCCTTGGGTGGCGAATTCGAAGATCGGTTGAGTGCGGGACTGGCTATTGCGCTTAGTTATTTGACTTTGGGAATCATACTGGTGACGGTAGTCGGTGTGTTCGGTATTACGGTTCGCCAGCTGCGGCGTCACTGGGTGATAGTGCTGGCCAGCTTGTTACTTCTAGGCCAATTGATAGCGCTACGGGTAAGAGTTCCGCTTTCGATGCACTCGGACTTTCGATATATCTTCACTCTATTGATTCCAGCCTGCGTTTGCTACGCAAAACTCAGCGAGCGGTGGCGGTTGCAATCTCGAACGATGTTCTGCCTAAGCGCCTCCCTGGTTGTGCTTCTGATACCCATTTCAATTGTATTCTTTCGACCAGCCAGTCATCGGCAAAAAGGGCACGCGACAGCGCCCGAACAGACCCTCAGTGGCACGCTCGCTTCATTTTCTGCGGTCCTCCCACCGGACACGGCAATAGACTCCACACACAATCTGCAGTTTGGCCCCAATCAAGTCGTCGAATTCCAATTGCCGGAAGCTACACTTCTGTCAAAGCTGGACCTCTCTGCGGATGCAAATAACCAATACGAGATACTCATTTTCAGTCCTGAGATGCAGCGGCGATTGTTGGTAGGCCCGCAGGTTTCCTGGGTTAGCCGTTTGGCGCGGTACAAGAGGGCCATCGCGCCACCCATTCGCAATGTGCACACGATTCGGATTCGAGCGCTCCAGGGTAACGGGTATTACACGTTAGGTCATTTGGCGATCAATCGATACTAGTCGTTGAAGAAACTGACGTCATCTAGCAACAACTCATAAATGGCTTCGGCATCGGCACCCTCCCATTTGATGATGGTAATGGTTTGCGGATCCGCGAGTGTCTGATCACTGGGGCGCTTAATCTCGGACCAATGCACTTTGTAATAGGCCCAGCTAGTCGTCAGGGACAACGGCACGCTCGGAGACGTGGCACCCTCCGTATCCGTATTTACGGTGGTCGCACCGTCTCTGACCGTGAGCTTTAGTGCAGCGCCAGTAACGGATTTCGCCCAGAATGCGATGCCACTATATTGGGACAAGTTAACCGGGGTTTCGTTGCAATAGGTGGTGGCATTTGGCCATACCGCTAGGCCCCAGTGGGTATTGGTAGCCGACATTGCGCCCAATGCTCGCAGAACTAGTGATGCGCGCTCGGTGTCAGGTCGTATTTCGGGCACTTGCCAGCCGGAGCCGTCGAACCTGAACCAGAAGCCCCTGCGACCCCCAGTGAGGCGGAGACATGTGTTGCAATCCTCGAAATCATCCAGTAATTCGGGTTCAGCCGTGACAGGCGTGGCATCGACACAAGACGGGATCGGTGGTCCGTTCGTTCCGCACGCTCCCGATGCAGCAATATTGCCGCCGTCTGTGTTGGAACACGTCATCCCGGTTCCCCCATTGGCCGTCGTACCACCGCTGGCGGATGCGGAAGTTCCGCCCGAAGATGATGCGCTTCCTCCCGAAGCTGCCGTCGTTCCACCTGGGGAGTTGCCACCAGTAGAACTGGACGTACCTCCAGAATCTGCGGAGGATCCGCCAGTAGCACTTGATGTGCCCCCGGACGGTGCAGGAGCGCCGCCTGTGGAGTTGGAACTGCCCCCTGAAGATGCCGCAACGCCGCCCGTGGAGTTGGAATTGCCCCCTGAGGATGCGGCAACGCCGCCTGTGGGGCTGGACCCACCCGTGTTCGTGAGAGTGGCTCCACCCGACGAATCAGATTTCCCACCGGAGGAAGAAGGAGAGCCTCCGGATATCGTCCCCGTGCCTCCCGCCAACGTGCTCGCGCCCCCCGAAGACGCAGATATTCCGCCGGACGACGCCACGCTTCCCCCCGAAGACGCGGATATTCCGCCAGACGACGAAGAATGGCCCCCCGTCGATGCGCTCGCGCCGCCCGCCCCACCAGCATTTGATTGTGCAGGCTCGACAGTCATGCTGCAGGCAACCGCAGCAATGGTTGCGCACAGCGTAAGTGACAAAAGTGTAGAATTGTCCGGCATAGCAATCGGCAATCGTATTACGAGCCGCGCCGATTTACAATCGGCAAACACATCTGGACAAGATCATCGTGTCCAAGCCTGGCACAGTTCCCTTCAGAGGGAACCTCGACGGCACGATGGGCGGGTAATGACGGAGAATCGTAGGAACCCACGGGAGCCGTACAGCAGCTGTCAACCTCGTATGTCGGGTTCGGCCCACCCACTAGATAGCCGGGCGCTGGCCCAGGTGTCGTCGCGCTGACTTCGTCCCACAGAGGACTGCCGTCCAACATCCAAGTGTAAACCGTGTGTCGAACTCGAAACACAACCAAAGCTAGGGGAAGTACGGGCACGTGGTATTTTCCCCCCGCTCAGCGACCAGTTTCATCCGAGCCGTCGGGACAGATCCACAAGCCCGGCACGAAGCGTGAGCTATTGGGCGTCTGAGCAGCAGCGAAAGCCCGTTGAATAGTCGTGATACGTAGCCGGGTGAGCTACGGTCTTGTAGTCGCACCCGGTGCCATTGAGCTTGGTATCCAGATAGAAGCCGCCCCGGAACGTGCCTTGTGGATCAGTGGTCCACTCGTGCACGTTGCCCACCATGTCATAGACTCCATAGTCATTGGTGCAGCGGGTAAACGACCCAGTGGTTGCCAACGTGCCGGGCACCTGATTCAGGCCCGGGTCGTTCATCGTCGCGAATTGGTAGCGCGCGGCACCGAGCTGTTCGAATAACTTGATGAGTGGATTCACTCGATTCGAGTCAACGCAGTAACCTGACTTGTGCGCATTGCCATACGGATATTTCGTGTGCTCGGGGCCTTTACAGGCGGCAACCCACTCACGCTCCGTGCACAGTCGTTTGTGCGACTCGACACAAGCCGCCTGCGCTTGGTTGCGACTGATGTATGCCTGAGGGATGACGTCCTTCTGCGATAGAGCCTTCACTCGCAGGCCCGCCACGGGCAAAAATGGCGAATGCGCGACCAGCTTGCCTTCAGGCGTCACTTCGGCGGTACTCGCTTCGTACCTGTCGATGCAGTACGCGTTTGCGATCAGCTGCATGTCAGCTGGGCAGCGTGACGACGTGCTTACGGAATTGGACTCGGTTGAATCGACAGCTTCGGATTTCGAATTGGAATCGGCTCGATCGGCAGCCGCGGAATTCGAATTCGATTGCGCTCCGAGCGAGAGGGTTGCCAATGCCCCGAGCGCGATGATTCCGATTGGCTGCAGATGTATAAGCCAGTTTTCCATTTCGCTCGCGCTCTATACCGCCCAATCGAGGGGCCCTCAATGCAGCTTGGCCCTTAAGCCGCACTTTCCGTGCCGCTGTGACAGAAAAATGTGCAAAAGGGACACGCTTGAGCGCATCCCCTTCACAAGTAGGCCCCTGTGGGCCGCAGCTTGGGTTAGAAACCTACGTCCGTAAACGTCGTATGTGAGCCCACGGCAACGTCAGACCAGTCGCAGTTCCGGCGCCAATGTACCACCATTCGTAGTACTGCCGCCGGTTGCAACCGAGCTAGTGCCGGTTGCGCTCTTTTTGCATCTGAATTGGGTTGGACACTGCGGTCGCTTCTACGGATGAACGCGATACCTATTTCGAATCGTCCGACAACAGCACATCCCTGGCGCGATTGACCTCGGCTGCTAGGTATGACGATCCCCCGCGATCGGGGTGTACCTTCTTTATGAGATCCTTATATGCTTTCAGGATTTCATCTCGCGAAGCACCTTCCGCAAGATCAAGGACATCGAGAGCATGCGCGCGCGTCATGTCAGGTGACTTACGAAAACCGGGGCCGGCGCTATTCGACCCGGGCATCCCCGCATTACCAGCATTCGCGCGACGCAAAAGCCAAAGCGGCAGCAAGCGGATCAAGAGTGGCATTGCGAAACG
>PMCK01000116.1:0-22376 GCA_003154095.1 Myxococcales bacterium
TCGCCTCAACGTTCCCCAGGCCAACGCCGCTCACGTCGAAGTTCGTTCAACAAAGCCGTCAACCCGTCGACATCAAGCCTTTCCAGCAATTCCTGGCGCGCGATGTCAATCTCAAGCCCCAACAATTCACAGGCCGTCGCCACTGCCAACCGCAAGGACTCGACTCGACCTTCNNCTGGGCTTCGCCCTCAGCTCGACCCTTGGCCTCGCCTTCCTCGCGTTCGAATTGACGAATAATCTTCAAGTTGATCTGCGCCATCTCCCGCTGACGTGCTAGCTCTTGGGCCTCAGGGTCACGCGACAATGCCGTCAAGGCCTCTCTTGCTCGCTGAATCTCAGGGTCGTTCATGGCTAGCTCCTCGAGTTCCTTTTCGTTTTTGGCGAGCAAGAAGCGCATCCAACGTTCCAACGGCTCACTCCCTTGGCCCCTTTCAAGCTTGGGCAACTCGACAAAGTGAAGTTCAAGGGCACCGGTAAGGTCATAGTACTCGTGGACCTCCAATACTCGAAATGTGCTGTGTATCCGCTCAGTCGGCAATAGGGATTGATTCAAGATAACAATCGAAACTGTCGGGCAAATTTTTTCATAGTAATCTCCAATAGATCGCTGCGATGCATGCAGGCGTGCCCAGGAGCGGGCAGACTGGGCGTGCTTGCGGGCGGGGAGGCGTAAGTCCAACGACGACGGTCCAAATGTCGCCAATGGCGACTTCCGGAGGGGCCCCGCCGAAGTGGATCTCACGGTGTTTGACTTCACTGCGTTTAGTTCTTGGTGGGATGCACACGCGGAGCGGATGCGCGCGCGGACGAGCGGAGTGTCCGAATCGGAAATTGACGACGATGTGGCCGCAGCATTCGAGGAAACTCGTTCGGAGCGCAGGCACAACGCGTAATGCGGATTCTGCTCGACACGAACATTTGGGTATCTGCATTTCTGTCCCCCAGCGATGATGACGTGGCGTGTGGCACGGCTGTTGCGGCCGACGCGCAATACCTCGCGACGCGGGATGACGACCTGAAGCGCGATCCGAAGCTCATGCAAGCGCTCCGAACGCTGGGCGTTGAGGTTCTGACCGTCTCGGTTCTTGAGAGCCGCATTGGACCGGCAGCGGGCTAGTCTCATAGCAAACGCTTGCTTCGCTTGCCTTGGCATCGGCCGATTCATCAATGTCAGCGCTGCACCTCAGCGCGTGTCGCGCCAATTCTCCATCGTGAGTCCAAAAGCGGACATCCGCTGGTAGTGGTCGACGTTGGCGGTCGCCAACGTCAAGCCGTGAGCTATAGCGGTTGCCCCAATAAGGGCGTCAGAGACACCTACAGTTGTGCCTGTTCGCAAGAGTGCTCCCGCAATCTCGCCGCCAATTCGTGCGCAGTCATGATCGAATGCGATAAGCTCCGTTCCTTCAATCCACGCGAAAAACTGTATTGCGCGGTCGAATTGCTGCGCCTGGTGCCGACCTCGCACGATTTCAAAAACGGTGACTACGGAAATCGTAAGGCGGCCATGTTCACGAAGGTATGCTTCCGCAGACCGCACGACGTTGACGTTCCTTCCGCGCAGAAAGTCGGAGAGAATATCGGTGTCAAGGAGTGTCTTTTCCATTACTCGTGCGCCAAACGTCGCTGGCTCTCAGGCGCTGCACAGATGATTGGAACGTCTCAAAATCCGCGTCCGACTCGTCGCTCCAAATAGAAGATGCTGTCGCAACGGGTTGCGGAGTCACCTCATCAGCCATTTCGTGAACGATTCGTTCGACTACGTGCAGCCTTTCCGCGGGCGTGAGCGCACGAATTTGCTCCAGAATTTTCTCGGCCGTAGTCGTCATATCCAAGTGAAGAATATACCCCGAATTTGGCCGCACGGTAGAGTCCAAATTCGACGGCTGGTGTTGGGACGGCCGACGGTCGGGTCCAACGGCCTGCCCCCTTTTCGACTTGCGGGTAAACTATGACAACGATGACTACGAAACGTGACAAGCGCGCCTATTACCCCTCGAAGACGTTCGACGATGATCTCGAGGCTTTCGTCGAGTTAGCCAAACGTGAAGGCTGGCATTTCTCGGGCATCGATTTCAAGCCTGTCGGCCAATAAAACGCGTTCAGCCCAATGCTCAATTTCCGGCATCGAAGCAGACTGAAGGCGCATCTGAAGCTCCGTAGGTAATTCGCCAAATTTTCCAATTAACAAACGTTCCAAAAGAAGGGCTTCGCCCTTCAGGAAACCTTCAGCGTGACCTTGTGCGTGACCTTCAGCTCGGAGTTGTTCTGCGATTGTCAGACCTTCAGCGCGACCTTCAGCTCGGAGTTGTTCTGCAATTGTCATGATAATTGGCTCTGCAAGTGGGGCGGCCCTGGCAACCGCCTCCCGTAGATTCTGGGCCGACAAGTCATCGGCCACAAGTGTAATATACTCGAAAAGCGACCGGATAGCCTCCACCCCATTGGGCGCCAAAACCAAGTCCGTCAGCATATCTGCCCAAAAACCCAGCGTATGAAGCAGCCGTTCCGGTGCCCGCGCATCGCGAAGTGCCCACAACGTTAAGGCTGGAAATGCCTGTAAGGCTTTGTGTCGCAGCTGCTCATCGCTGAGATGGCTAATATCAACTCAGCAGCGGCGTCCTCTGGACTTTCGAATGCACGCTTGAATATACGATCGTGCGGGCCGTTTGTCACTCAACACACTCCCCTCGGTTCACCGCGCCTGCCCGAGCCTTGTCTACCCCAACAACTCGCCCCGCGCCCTCCACACAAATGATGCAAGCGCACGAAAAACAACGTGAACACGAAGTCCCGTTTCCGGAGGTCGAGCAATTTCATGCCTTCACATCGGTCAACCCAACGCGGCAGTTGCGCGTAATCGGATAAAACCGCATCCAGAGCTGCATTCTGGCTCCGATTCAATCTTGGACAACTCTTCGAAATGCATCTCGAAATCATCATTGAGCTCATGGTGCGTCTCGACTTCCAGCACCCGAATCGGCTACCACTCCCGAGCCCAGTTGCGCGAATCAGTCCAACCCACCAGCGTCCCGCCACAGCGAGCAAACGAAGTGGCTGCTGCAGCGCTCAATGCCGCACGCGGGGCATTCCGTGAGAATGCGACCATGAAGATGCAATTGGAGTCGTTCAGGAGAGTTGCTCGGCGGACTGTCCCTGCGACACTACGACATGTCGTCCGATCGGGCGGTGCGTTTGATAACGACGCGTAGCGGACGACGCGTTTGTTCGTGTGATGCAGGTTTTCAGCCCAGCCCAGGCGGCGCCCGCAGCTATCGAATCGGTAGCCGATGAACACGAGCGCGCTTTCCATTCGTGCTTACCGCCGCGCCTTTCGTAAGATCATCTGCACATGACTGCGTCACTGAATCTATCAGACTACATACAGCCGCGGACCCAAAACCCTGCACGCGCAATCGGATAACAGAAGGCCTTACGGCAAAATCTCGAACAAGCAGCGCGTGGAAATCCGCGTCAAGCGTGACAACGACAGCATCTGTGGTTCTGGCGAATTCAAGTATTTCCTCGTCCATGGCACGCGACATGCCAATGTCGCCGACGTGCACGACATCATGGCCGCGCTGCTGAAGTAGGGCACGGGCCGAGCGCGGTAGCCCCTGATCAAGAACCAGCTTCATCCAACACTCTGCAGGTCAACGTAAGAATCATCAAGCAAGGTCGCTGCATACGCCAATGCTTGAACGAGATCTTCATCTTCAAGTTCAGGATATTCCTGCCGAATCACTTGCCTGTCCGGATAGATGGCAACTATCTCGAGCACGCGCCGAACGGTAATGCGCAAATCCCTAATGCAGGGCTGTCCATTCATTCTGTTCTGATCCTGCGTGATTCGATCGAAGCGCATAAATACCTTGGAGCACTTCTAGCATGTTCAGGCTATGGCGGGCAGGTGCGTAGATATTGTGTTGTATTTATCGTTGAAATTGCCAGATATCCCCGGTGCGGCAGATGCTGACACCGCCGCTGCAGGCGCCGCGAATGCCGGGGCCGCGACAGCCGATTGATTTCAGCCCCACCGTGGCCGCTCCAGATACCGCTGCGGATATCGCGTCAGTCGCAGGCTCGCAGATCGAGTGGCAGGCGTCGCGGGAGCCCCCGCGGCAGCAGATGCTTTACTCTTCGTGCGGCCACTGACGCTCGCTGCGCAGCCTGCCCAGCAACGCAGTCAACCCGTCAACATCGAGTCGCTGCAAGTCATCTTTGCGCTCCTCATCGAGTTCGACGCCCAACAATTCACAGATGGTGTCAACCGCGATCCGTAGCGATTCCCGCCCTTTGGCTTCGCCTTCAGCCCGCCCCTTGGCTTCACCGTCCTCGCGTTCGAATTGCTTAATGATCTTCAAGTTAATCTGCGCCATTTCCCTCTGGCGCGCCAACTCTTGAGCTCCCGGGTCACGCGACAATTCCGCCAGCGCTTCCGTTGCTCGTCGAATGGTAGGGTCACTCATGGCTAATTCCTCGAGCTCCTTTTCGCTATGCGCCAATAAGAACCGCATCCAGAGCTTGAGTGCGCTGCTTTCCGGCTCCGATTCAATCTTGGAAAGCTCGACGAAATGCATCTCGAAATCATCAGTAAGCTCATGGTGCGTCTCGACTTCCAGCACTCGAAATTTGCTGTGAGCCTTACCTAAAGGCAAGAAAGGTTTCTTCAAAATCAAAATGGAAAGGGTCGGACAAAGCTTTTCGTAATGATCTCCCGTGGTTAGCTGAGATGCGTGTAAGCGCGCCCAATAGTACAAGAAACGTTGAGTCAGGCCCAGATGCAATTCCGACTGCATTTCCACATCAATGTGCCGCCCATCCACCAATTGAACGTGGATGTCGAGCACGGCTCCACGGTCCGCGGGTAGATCCTTTGGGGTTTCCGGGTTGAGCACTACTACGGACTCGATTGCCGCCGACGGCTGCAACACTGCCGTCAGCAACGCGATTAGAATATCCCGATTGTTTACGTGGGCGAAAAGCAACTTGAAAACTACGTCGAGCTTCGGATCCAACCATTTCATGATGTCACATCGGCCACCACTCCGAGCCAGTTGCCCGAATTAGTTGAGCGCGGAGAATATGTTGGAGGGTCTGACCGCCTCAGACCTTGAGAATCGGGCACGTCGCGACCGCGATTCGACGACAGCGATGCACTTGTACTAGGATTACGGCTCACTGCATGTCTCACGTTCCCTTTCTCCGACTTCAAGACGCCGTTGCAAGGCCTCCCTTTCCGGCGATCATTGCAGTCCTGATGCTCTTTGGGCTCATAAAGATTGGCTCTTGGTTCGCACACGCAAGACGTCAAACACCCGAACCACTCGATGTCGCTTCGAGTTTTGTCGTTGTTGTTGGCACACTCGCCTGTATCACCCACGCTCTCGCGCTTGCTCAAATTGCACACATTCCGTTGCTACGCGGCGTGGGAATAAGTTTAGGCGCCGTCGGTGTATTCTCCATAGTAAACAACGCTCGATCCAATTGCATGAAATGCCAAGCGTTGGTCAAGTTGGCTTCGACCGTAAGTTTTGGTAAACTTGCTGTTTGGGTTTTGGGACTTACCCTCCTTGGTCTAGGCGCGGCTGCTCTGGGGCCAGCCACGGACGCCGATTCCCTTGCCTATCATCTTGGCGTCCCATTAGATTGGCTCCGGCACCATGGGGCGCTGGCGCAGCCCAATTGGGCGATGGCACGCTTGGTTGGGATTGGTGAATCCCTAAATATGCTGGGGTTGGCGACCGGCACAGATTGTTTCGGCGCAACGCTTCAATTCGCTGGCATCTTCGTTGCCGCAACTGCTCTTGACGCCATGGCTAGAGAGCCACGTGATCGCGTGCTCGGATGGCTTCTTGCAATCCGTTCAACAAGCACAGGCTCTACCAAAGGCAAGCCTACCTATTGAAGAACTGTGGCTACCTGAACACTAAACTTGGCCACAGCCACTCAATAGCGGCGAAATGAGATGTCGAGCACGGCTCCTCTGTCCGCAGGTAGATCCCGGGGTTGAGCAGTGTCAGCAGCCCCAGCGGAGAAAGCCTATATTTCACCCATCCAGCCGGCAACTTGCACAGCGAACTCACGCAAATCTTGAAGGTCACGTTCCACTACGTGAGCCAGTTGAGCCAAATCGATAGCGACGTAGTCGTGAACGAGAAGATTCCGTAACCCCGCCGCGGTACCGAGTCGCTGGGCCAGATCCAATTTCAACCGACCATGATTGGCCAACACCAGGAAGGCTTCCCTACCGCTTGCAGGTGGAACCCAACCTTCGCTCGCAATAACGTGGCTCGCGATGTCAATGCAAGCCTCAATGGCCGTTTGCAGCCAACGCTCGACCGCCGCACGCAGCATTGAATTGGCGGCCAGCTGCTGAGGTATAGCTGCTTCAGGCCGCGCCAGTTCGCTTAAGCATTCATTCAGAATGAGCAGCCGCCTAACAACGGCATCGGGATTAACCATGGGCGACTGCTTTCAGCCTAGCAACAGCGGCCGACGCAGCTTCTTTAGACAGCTCGCGAAACGGTGCATCGTCATCATAGCGTCGACAAATGTCCACGACGGCATCGACACGCTCAGCTTCCGACTTCGCGTAAACGCAGAGCCCCTCGCTGATCGCGCGAAATGCTACCGCACTGCTCACCCGGTCGATGTCCGCAATGTCCGCCCTTTCACCCGAAGGCCCGAGAACTGCCGTAAGTGACTCGATTAGCTTGAGATGTGCGTCCAGCCGTTGGGTCGCATCAAAACCTTTGTCCCAACGTACCGCAATATCGAGGTCACTTTCGGACCACGTGCCGCCCACTACAAATGACCCAAATACAAATGCTACGCGGGCCCCCTCGCATGTCTGAAGCGCGAGAGCGATTTTTGCGGCAATGTCGCTAGTCAAGGCCATAGTAACTTCGCAGGTTTAGCACATTGACGGTCAAAACTCAGCAATCATTTACCGCCATATACAGGCCCGATCCACTTAACCCAGACTTATTTGCCTAGGTTTCCACTCGACCAGTTGGGAGAACGTTTAGTGGGGGAATGGCTGCTGGTTGGCGGTGCTCTGGTAAGCGTCTGGGTTGAACCGAGACGCGTCACGGAGGATATTGATCTCATCGGTCTAACTGGCGCACCGGATGAGCGCCTTGCTCTGATGGACGCGGTATTCTCGCTCGGGCTTCCGGTGGAAGCCGTAAACTCAGCTGCTGACTTCTTCGTGCATCGGATTTCGGGTTGGCGCGATGAGATTGAGAAGAGCTTCGACGTGCATTGAAGTCCTAAGTGGCTGCATCTATAGGTCACCCAGGATGCGCCCAATAGTACGCTCATGATGCATGCAGGCGTGCCCAATAGTACAGGACCCTCTGAACGAAACCCGGATGCAGCCCCGACTGCATTTCGAGGGCTACGCTAGCTGAGCCAGATACCAATTGATGTGCTGCGCGAACTCCCGAACTTCATCCAAGTGGTGATTGAGTACGTCGTGCAAACGCTCGATGTCGATATCCAAATACCCGTAAACCAATGCGTTTCGGAACCCTGCAAGTGGTCGAAGACGCATTGCCAAGTCGCTTGGGATTACTCCAATCTTTCCGATTTCGTCCAGTGCGCTGGTGTAATCTGCGACATCGCGACCGGCGCTGGCAACAATATGCGTTGCAATGTCCAACACGCATTGCGTACACAATTGAAGCCCGCGCTCAACTGCCCACAATTCTTTCGTGTCTTCGGTCAGAAGTTTCACGCTCTTGCCCGAGAAGCTTGATAAGCTTTTCAGTACGCTATCCAACGTCAATAGGTGCCGCCGTACGCTGCCGCTGTCTACTTGACCGGGACTCATTTACCAAGATTTCCGGCTGCAATTCTTGCACGGTGGGCCACTTCAATTTTGCGCAATTGAGGCACATAGCCGCAATATCGAGAAAGCGCATAGCCCTCACGACGCGTAGTGGCGACTAAGTTTCGGGAATACACGCGAACACTGTCCCTGAGTACTCGATGGTATAGTAGTGGCGCGGCGTCATTGAGAACAACAACGTCCACATCCGAACGCTTCAAAGCCGCCTGTAAGTCTGCCCCAATCTCGGCGCCAATCCCAAAGCCAGGTTTGTGACACGCGTCAGGTTCAACGAATACTGCAACGTCCACGTCACTATGCGGCTGCTCTTCACCCCTGGCGACTGAGCCAAATAGATACGCTTCAAGCACTTCTGGTCTGGAGACGACCACAGCGGCAATTTTCTCCGTAATCGGTGCGTCCGAAGATGGTCGCATAGGGAGCAAGTCTACAATCCTTTGTGGCGTCATGCACGCATTCAACCCGAGCGGAGAGTCCGCTTTGCACGACGGCTGCCCACAACGTTGTCTTGCCGATGATAATGTGCCCAAGTACTTGAATCAACGAATTATTGTCACATACACCGCCGATCTATTCCGCCGATCTCAACGTCAGTCTAAGTGGTTGCAATCATTAATGCCAAGCTCCCACATGACTAGCAAGGGTCAGGTAACGATACCCAAACCCATTCGGCAATTGCTCAAAGTGCAGCCCGGCGATCGGGTGGATTTCGTGGTTGATGGCGGTCAAGTTTTTCTGCGACCAAGCACAGTCGATCTTCGTTCATTGCGCGGTCTGTTGCACCGTCCTTCCAAGAAAGCGGTGTCAATTCAAGCAATGAATGCTGCTGTGGCAGCTCTTCACGGAAAAGCCGGAGGCAAGCGGTAGCAATGCGGGGCGTTGATACGAACGTGATCGTTCGCTACCTGACGCAGGATGATCCGGTGCAGGCTCGCAAGGCGAACGCAGTAATTGAAGGTGCTCTGGTGGCTGGCGAACAACTCCATCTCGACGACATCGTTATCTGTGAACTAGTGTGGGTATTGAGTTCGGCGTACGGCTTTGACCGAGCCACTATTTCGGACACCTTGCTGAAGTTGATCGATTCGGCGCAGCTTTCCGTCAATGACCGCGACGCCGTACGGGAGGCTGTCACCCGGTATGCGGAAAGCGCCGGCGATTTCGCTGACTACCTGATTGGCTCGCAAAACCTGCGCTGCGGCTGTGAAAGCACACTGACCTTCGATCGGGCACTGCGGCACAGCGAACTTTTTACTATGTTGTAGATCGCCCGACGTTGCGACTACTAAGGCGGCCCTCAGAATAACTTCGGGAACAAGGTTTCTGCAGCCGTTGCTGAGCCCCGCCGAATGGCGCCCGATGCCGGCGTGAGGCAGCGGCTCAGACGCACCCGCATCACAACAGGTTCGCCAGGTTGGCGATCGGCTGCATCTATAGGTCACCCAGGAGGGGCTCGCCGGCAGCGATCGCCGATACGGGTATTACCTCTGTCGTATCCGACAGTCGATAGCGCTTTTGGCCCGGGTAAACGACAATCACCTTCGACAACCCCAAGTCTTGCTGGGCCACTCGAATCGAAGGCGTCATTTTTGGTGCGTCCTTTCGCTTGCATTCGATGCCGTAGATTTTGTCACCCTTTTGAATAACCAGATCCATCTCGGCACCCTGATGGGTCGCCCAGTAGTACGCTTGGTCGTGCGGCTGCGTCATTAATATCTGCTCAATCACGAAGCCTTCCCAGGATGCGCCCAATTTGGGGTGAAGGAGCAGTGCATCCAGTGACTCGATGCCGAGCAGCTGATGAAAGAGGCCGCTGTCTCGGACGAGGATTTTCGGAGCCTTCACCTGACGTTTCTTAACGTTCACGTGGTAGGCCTGCAATTGTCGTATCATGAATGAGTCCGCGAGCACGTCTAGGTAACGTCGAATCGTCGATTCACTCAGCGAGAGCGTCCTAGCGGGTTCCGCCGCGTTCCAGATTTGACCGTGGTAGTGTGCCAGCAGCATCCAGAAGCGCTGCAGCGCAGAAGCGGGAATGCGAACGCCCCATGTCGGCAAATCGCGTTCGACGAGGGTCTGCGTGAAACTCCTTCGCCAGGATAAGCTGTCGGACTCCGAGGCCGCCAGGTAGGAGCGCGGGAAGCCTCCCCTCACCCAAAGTGCTTGTTCTGCATCGGCACCTACCTCGTTCAAGGTAAAGCCGCCAATCGCCAATTGCTCCATTCTGCCTGCCAAACTCTCGGAGGTCTGACGCAACAGATCGCCGGACGCGCTTCCGAGAATGAGAAAGCGCGCGGTCGATTGACTCCGATCGACTAGAACTCGCAAGATTGGAAAGAGATCGGGGCGCCGCTGTACCTCGTCGATTACGATGAGGCCCTTCAATGTCCCCAGCGCCGTGAGCGGCTCATCTAGGCGAACCAAACTCGCAGGATCTTCCAAGTCGAAATAGTTCGGTGAGTCTTCGGAGACGAGCAGCCTCGCGAGGGTGGTTTTTCCCGACTGTCGCGGGCCAACCAACACCACTACGGGACTCCTAGCCAAGGCCCGATTCAGAGCTTCAGTGATTGCCTTCCGCGGGATCACACCTAACTAATACCATGATATTCCATCATCATATAATGGAATATCATGGTATATATGCCAGCACTCCCCCTTATCCGGCTCTATGGCTGGTGTCGAGCTTGAACCCCCAACAACTCACAGGCGGTCGTCAAAGGTCACGCGACAATGCCGTCAAGGCCTCTCTTGCTCGCTGAATGTCAGGGTCGTTCATGATCTGATTCTTCCGAAATGTTTGTTTCCGTGGGGGATTTTCTCAGCTAGCATTAATAGGAACTTAACATTCCTGTTGTATGCGACAGCGTGCGACTACCCCTTCCCCAATGACGATCATTTTGGAGCAACATTCGGCCATGGAATGGTTCGCGGCTAATCTGCTGCGCCTACGGAATCGTCAGTGTCAGACTCAGGAGGAGTTGGCTGAAGCAATCGGCTTCACTTCGCGATATATTCGCAGATTGGAAACAGGCGAAGTTGACGTTGGCCTGAAAACCCTAGCGAAATTCGCACATTACTTTGGAGTTCCTCTGGCCTGGCTGCTTAGACCGGCAAGACTAGTCCCAGCAAAACCCGGTCGCCCCCCGGGGCGGCGCCCGAAACGGCCCCCGCGGGTTCGTCCATCAGGATAGTCCGAATCCTAGCAACCGACCTTGCGACTTGACCGATAAAGACTGCAATTGATGCGTCGTGCATCAAGGTCTCAAAAGCTAGCAAGTACAATGAAAACTCCTCAAGTAGATAATTCAGCTCAGAAAACCGACATCCAAACCACTCGTGCCCCTAGCCCGACACCGCCGCCCGCTTCAGCTGTCGCCGCTCGAGTCACGATGATTGCCCACGAGGAAACACTGCAGGGCATCGGACCCGTTGAGGATGACCTCCCGAGAAGTTCACCATCGGGTCGTTGATCCTCAATCGCCGAGCGCGCCGCCGTCCCACTAAATCCAGCAAATCAAAACAGGCAAATTCCTTCAATGAACTCCCGCGACCCATCCCTCACCCAAGTATCAAGCTGAGCAACATCCTTAAGCTGCTGCCCCCGCCGCCGATTCACCAAAAAATACTCGACACTAACATCCGGCAACGCACTCATATCGCCCCAAAGCTTCTCGAACTGAGTAACGGGAAACACATCCTCTTGAGCGTTACCCCAGCGCCGTTTTACATCCTTGAGTGTGATGTATGTGGGTAGCCTGGCTTCAAGCTCACGAACACAACTCCGCACCCGCGCTTCGTCGCCCAACTGAGCGCGAGTCAATCCAAACAAAGATAGCAGCGGATCAATCGAAATCCAGGTAGTCATCGAGTTGTAGTAACTCAGCCGCGCTTCATCCTCTTCACGCGGAAATGCAAGACCCTCAACCAGCCTGAGCCGCCCATTGACTCGCGCAAGGCCTCCGCCGCGATCCTCGAACCGCCTGGGAATCACCTCGAAACTCAGTATCCCCTGCCCTTCGATATGGCGCCCGAGCCAGCGCGGATCCAGATCCGCACCGAGCGTGTCGATATTGTGAAGCATCATGTAGCGCAGCTCGGGCCTGGCAGCGAGCATGCCGCGCAATGTTCCGTTGAGAAGAAGGTTGGCCACTTCATACCAATGCCCCACGGGGTGGATGCATTGACCCGGCAGGTTGTCGCGGTAGTCACTCGCCTCTCCCGTTGAAACCGCCCAGTCCATCAATGCCTTGCGAACACTGTCGCGCATCTTTTGCTTGCGCTCTTCGAGTTGCTGCTGGGACATTTGCTCCCACGCGAACTTCAGATCACGCAATGTCGGAACCAACCTGAGCCCAATCGATCGCCCTGGAGACAAGTGAACATCGCCTGAGTAGTTATACCTGTTCTCACGCCCAAGCGATGCTTGAAGTGCCTCATGCGTCACGTAACTGGTCGTGAAAACATGCGGCGGGTATTTCCCCCAGGTTTGCCCCGCGCGGCGGCTCTTAGCTAGATGCACCTCTACGAACGTGCGAAAAAGGCCGCTGAATTTGGCAAATGGGTGAAGAGCCTTGACGGTGCCGGCGCCCTGCGTCCAGCGGCTGCCAGCACCTGCTGCCAGCGTAACGACGGCGACTTCTCCCTTTCTTAGGGCTGCTTCTCCCAGGCTGGCAACGGAATCGCTGACATCCCCGGGCCGCACTATGTCGTGAGCCCGTGCGTCTTCGATTTGCGTGTCGGCGGGCAAACGGTTCTTTGCAATTCCAATCCGACCCGCACTCAGATCGTCGCGGATCTGTTCGTGGCGCTCGCGATCGAAACCTTGGCTGGCCAGGAGTTCATCCAGTGATACCTCCGACTGCCGATCACCATCCGCGGCGGGGAATAGCCGGCGCACGAGCGATTGCGCCACCCATTCCGCACGGGGACCCCTGAGGTAATTGGCGGAGAATATCTCCACCTCGCGACGCTGCGCGAGTGAAAATGATTGTGACCCTTCGCGCAACCAACGCGGCAGCATCAATAGATAGTACTCGGGCGAAAGCAGGGCATCCTTACCAGTGTGCAGGTTTGCCTGCGTTCCATTGTCATTGATGCCAAAGCGATACACGACAGGGTCCATGGCAAAGGGAAGGCTTGCCTCGAGCGCTCGTTTTTCTTGCAACATCGTCGCGTGGAAACGGGTTTCGGCTTCGGCCTTTACGGAGGGGTCGAAAATGAATCCCATGCCCCCACCGGACATGCCGCCCATCATCCAAAACCCCCAGAATTTGTCGCCAAAGAGGGCCTGCGCCTGCGCTATCAGCCGCTCGGTAAAGTAGTTCGACGCCCAGGGAATAATTGTCTGCAGCGGCCCGCGAAAGGCCTGCGTCGCCAGGCGACCAAAGCCCTTGATGTCACCGGAACATAGAGCTTCGAGGATCTGGTCGAACAGTTGCAGGAGTTCCTGTCGCGCTGCCCATTCAGGCCCGGCGCCAAGCAAGAATTTCTCCGTAACCATTTCGAGAATGGGCCCCACGTTGGCGGCCATGCCACCGTGGACCATCACTAATGATTCTTGAAGTTTGCGGCGCGACTCCGGCGGCATCGCTTCGATTCCTAGCAGCGTGTGCTTCGGCGTTAGGCGTCCTCGGCTGGAGCCAAATTCGATGTCCTCTGGGCCCGCTATGACTCCTTCGATGATCTTGATCCCTGGCCAGACCCCGCCGCTATCTTGCCACCCGCCACCCGAACCACCGAGCCATTCGCCTAGAATGGCGCGCCCGGCAACGAGCCTGCGCTCGGGCTCGCTCAGCCCGCCCACGAGTGTCCCCACTTGAGACGTGGCGCGCATGCACACGGAGATCAGCCCGGCGAGCAGGTTGGTAGATACCGCTAACCGGCTGCCCTTGGGAATATTGTGAACTTGGCTAGCGATCTCGAGCCCACGCCCCGGGCCCACCATTTGTTCCAGCAATAGCGAGAGCGGCTGTCCCGAGCCTTCAAACCCCGGCGGCACGATGCCCGCCGCTATAATGGCGGCTTTGAGCAGGCCCAAGTAATCACGCGCGTAATCAAATACTTCCGCTATTTCCGTGATGTCGGCGGCTACACCTAGATCGACGCTGGAAAGGCGTAACAACGGCTCGTCGATGACACGCAGGTAGCAGGTAATTGGAGGTACTGGATCATCCTTCCGACCACAAACAGAAAGGTCGACCGAGATGTTCAGGACTCGAGCGCCTTCCGGGTAGTCCATTGAAAGGAAGAAAATGTCGCTCCACCCGGAGTGAGTGAGGTCCATGCGCACGGGCGTTTGCTCAATGAGCAGCGGGTATTGACCGACCGCATCGCGCGTCAACAATTCCGGCCGCAAACGCAGAGGAAAATCCAGGGCATGGCCCGTGCGGAACATCCAACGGTTGCCGCGCGTCATGCGTACGGATCGCTGCACTTGGCTCGCAAGCATCTGGAAACCAAGCCCGTGGTAGGCCACAGCCAACGCGCTTGCGAGCGGATCCGTCATGCCGTTTGAAGTGGCCGCTTTCAAGAAGGCATCGATGGCCTCGTTGAAGCGGCAGCTCATTACGAGCTCGTGGCCGTGGTACGGAATTCTTCCGGTTATCGCTAGTTCTGGCCGTTCAGGCAAATAGAACCGGTAAATAGCCGATGTCTGGAGCAATGCGCGAACGCGATGATAGATGTTCGTGTCAGCGTCGTGACCGAAGTCATGCAGCGTTTTGGCTGCGGTGAGGAGCTCTTCGAAGCTGGCGGTTCGACAGAACTTCTCCAGCACGCCCATCTTGGCTTGCTGAGAGGGGGCAACAATGGCCTCAATCAAAGGGTGAATCGTCATTGCCCTGCACTACTGAGCGTTGCGAACATCGGAGTCTTCACGCGGGGACTGGGCCTGCGCGACCTCTTCCAGCATTAACCGCAATACTTCCTCGCGGCGCGAGCCGTGCAGGGCTAGCGCCACTTGTGCACGCAGCAGGCCAAAGGGACCTTCGAGATCGATACGGTGGCCGCGTACTTCAAGCGCCAGGTACTTTTCCTTCGAAAGCAGCGCCGTGAGTGCATCCGTGAGACCGAAGGGTTGGTTGTCCTTGATCTGGGACTGTTGCTCCCTCAAATAGCGGAAGATGCTGGGCGTTAGCGCGTGGGTTCCAAAGAACCCAAGATAGCTACCTTGGCGCATGCCGGGAACCATGCAGTATTCCTCGGCTACGGTGGGTGTTGGTTTTTCGAAGACGGCTTCCACGGTGTAAAGTTGCTCTTCGCCTTTGATGCGGTGGCCACCAATGACACCGAAGTAAGGCAGCTGACTCTCGGGTGTCGCTTGCACGGCGGACACCGCGCAGCCCTCACGGCTGGCGAATTCGATCAATTGCTGCGTACACGAGCTGCTCGCATACGTAATGAACATATGATCGCAGACCTGGAGCAAGAAGGGTTGATCGCTAGCCCAGCGCTCGGCGCATAGGATTGCATGCCCGAAGCCACGCGGCTCCGGCTGCTCGATGAGAACGATGGCTGAGCCAAATTGGCCTACCAGGTCATGAAATAGCGGAGCCGAGCCAGGGCTGGTGATCAAGGCGACCTGCTCGATGCCAGCTGCCAGCAGCTCTTCAATGTGCAGCGCCGCCGTCCGCTTGGTGCGGCCGTCCCCGGTAGTGATGTGTTGCAAGGGTAGATCCCGGTGCCGGGCGCTCCCCATGGGAATAATCGCTTTGGTAAATTTCACGGCTGCCTGAGGTTCCGATGCTAAAGGCCAAACTGACGGGAATGCCAGGCCAAGGTAGCCTAAACGCACTCCCATGTCTATGGCGCGAATTGCGCTGCCGCACGATAAATCGCGGCAATCATTTTCACCAAAGTGCGGCCAGTTCAAGCCCGATCGCGTCAAAGGGTTCGGCTTGAACCACTGCGTTCTCTCGCCAAGTGCCCAACACCAAGTAGCGCGTCGCTTCAAGGTGATAGGCCTCAAGTGTACGAGCCAGAGGATCGATTAGCCAAAGGTATGCGACACCCAATGTCGCATACAGAGGCATCTTGTCTGCGCGATCTACTCCCGACGTGGACGGTGACAATACCTCGCAGACCCAATCCGGCACTACCTCGATCGCCACAATATCCTGAATCTCTGGCAATCGGACTCGCTTCCAGCCCGCTAGGTCCGGCACGAGCACATGACCGTCAAGATGCAATTCGGGTTCGTCCAAAATTATCCAACCACCCGGCCCTCCCTTACCGCGATCAAACGGTCCGTATAACTCACCGCCGAGGCTGGATGCTGCGCGAGCGTGTCTAGCCGCCGGTCGCGGTTGAGTTACGAGCTGCCCATGAATAATTTCAGCCACCAAATGCTCCGGCACCGCAAGCAAATCCTCGTACGTGGCGCGGCGATCAGCAGGATGACCCATGACGCTAAGCCTGCGGCAGGCAGCTCAGGAGGTCAAGAGTCGAGTCCATTGACATCCCAACCGGCAGCGGACAACATCGGGCCCGGTCAATGATCCGCGTCTTCGTTTCCGGCTGTTATGACATCATTCATGCGGGGCATCTTCAATTCTTTCGCGAGGCGCGCGCCCTCGGCGACCATCTGACGGTAAGCTTTGCGTCCAAAGACGTGCTCTGGCTGCATAAGGGGCGCAATAGTTCACTGCCGGACGAACATAAGCAAGCGCTGTTGATGGGTCTCGGTCCTGTCGATGATGTCGTTGTGGGACGCGGCGAGGAGGAAGGTCTCGATTTCAAGGAAGACTTCCTGCGTCTGCGCCCGCATGTGCTCGCGGTAACGGAAGACGATCAGTACGGTGACATCAAGCGAGCACTCTGCGATGAGATTGGCACCAAGTATGTCGTCTTGCCGAAGACGCCCCCTCAGTTTTCGCCCATTTCAACGACAGAAATAGTTCGCTTCATCCGCGCCCCTCAGGAGTCGCCGCTGCGAGTGGATTTCGCGGGCGGCTGGTTGGATGTCCCGCGTCATGCCAAGACCGGCGGCTACGTCGTCAACTGTGCCATCTCGCCCACGGTGTCGCTGCGGCATTGGCCATATGAGAAAAGTGCTGGGCTCGGCGGCAGTGGGGCTTGGGCGCTGCTCAATGGTAAAGACGGTGTCGCCTCCGAACTCGATCTAGGAGTAGGCTGGCAAGATCCCGCCGTGATCAGTGAAGGAGGCCTTTGTGTGTGGCGAAGCGGTCCCCGTCCGAGTCTCGAAGTCAAGACCGATGGGGCCATGCTAAAGGGGCTCATGGCGCTTCGTTGGACCGGCAATTCACATTCAACGCCCGGCGTCGTGGATCAAGGTCGCAACTACGATGCCATCGAGAAGGCCGGCGCCACTGCAAGAGACGCCGTTTGGAACAGCGATTATGTTCAACTCGCAAACGCTGTTTCGCAATCGTATCAGGTGCAATTATCCGAGGCGATGCGGCCACTGGCGGGCGATATTCCCGGGCTCTTGGCTAGAAAATACTGCGGAGGCGGCTTCGGCGGGTACGCCGTTTACCTATTCGAAAACACAACCGCACGCGACGAGGCCGTAAAACAACGCGGACTCATGCCGATCGAGCCATTTGTCTGGCGAGGGTAACGGGAGTATTGCAGTCTGTGCCCGCCGGCGGGTGCCGCGACCCTCATGAACCTCCAGTTAAGCCCTGATTCTGCGCCTCTCAAGGTGGGCGATGAGTTCTTGAAGTATGAGATCCGTGCGTTGCTCGGGCACGGCGACCATGCGTACGTGTATGAGGCGCACGACACGATGCTCAATCGCACGGTTGCGCTAAAATTGATCCCCGATCCGCCGAACTCGCGGCGCGACCTCGTACAGCGGTCCCTCGAGCAAGGTCCACTGCTGCGCGATTTGCACCACCAAAACCTGGTCTCTGTATTCGACGTCGGCACCATCGGCGACGAGCTGGTTTACATCGTCATGGAGCGGTTGATTGGGCAGACATTGCGGTCCGCCTTGAACGAGCGACACAAGCTGACGCCCCTTGAGCTATTGCCCATCGCGATACAAGCGGCTGAGGGTATGGCCTGGGCCCATGTGCTTCAAGTCATTCACAGAGACTTGAAGCCCGAAAATATATTTCTAATGGAGGGCGGTGACGTCAAAGTACTCAACGCCGGGATCACCAGCTTCGTCGTTCCCTCTGGAATGACGACCGAGCGGGATTGGGTGCGCGGCACGCTGCTTTACATGAGCCCCGAGCAATTGCAGGGCTTCGGAGTGACAGCTCGCAGCGACATCTATTCTTTCGGCTCCTTGCTCTACGAAAGCTTGGCGGGCACGGCGCCGCTGCTAATCGGCGTAGATCAACTCTCGCTCGACGATCTCGCACTGCGGCAAATCGCTCTCACGCCGCCCATTTTGAATGAAATTGTGCCCGATGTGCCGGACACTCTCGCTCGCCTCATCCAGCAGATGCTTGCCAAGGAGTCCGTGCTCCGGTTTGGCACTATGGATGAAATCGCTCAGCGCCTACGTGATTGCTACAACCAGCTGCTGGCGGAATCAGGCGCGAGCGTCGAGTCAGAAAAGGAACAACGCCCCTACATTGTCTTCCCCAGCTCAGCTCTGGGAATGAACCCAGCCGTACCTGATGAAGGTCCCAAAGAGGAGCAAGTGGTCGCAGGCGCGGAGCGACTGATAAGCGCCGCAGCTGCGACGGACATTGGGGACAACCACGAGACAAGACCGGTACCAGTAAGGGCGGACCTCCGTGTCCGCCCGTCAGCACACTCGAGCAAACCCGCTGTTGTTGACCGAAACAACCATCGGCGTGCGCTGCTCACCGCGATAGCCCTGGGTGCCCTAGCCGGCATCGTCTTCGCGTTGATTAAGACCGCCACCACGCGTGGCGACGCGGATTACAAGCAGCTGTCAGCTGTCAGCTCTCAGCTTTCAGCCTCCTCCAACCCACTTCCAGCCGCGACTGCGGGGAACGCGCAATTGGGGTCCCCGACGGTGCCGGGGGTCGCCTCGAACGCCCCAGGCCCAGGAGTCGCGGTGCCCGCCGCAGGGCCAACGGGGGCTGAGGCGAGTCTCAGTAACGCAAAAAACCCAAATAAACCTGATACTTACGGGCCACGCAATAATAGCATCGTTTCGTCACGACCCCTCGAGACTCGCCCTGTGATAAATCCTGATAAGTCCGGGGCGACGGAGCGTAAGGCCAAGGCCAGCTCCTCGAGTCCGGACAAACTAGTTTTCTGAGCACCCCATGACACAGCCGCGTGATTCCTCGATGCAGACTCAGCCTGATGGCGTGGCGAGTCCTGCGCCCCGCGCGCGCAGGATTTCCGGCTTTGGGGCACGCGGAGAGGGCATCAAGGTCCACGGCGACGAACCCTTCGACCCGCACCGGTTCCAGGACTTCGAGGTCACCCCGGCCTTTCGCCAGCGAATTTTGGAAGCTCCCCTGCCCCTGCTCGAGTTTCGCCATTTGCTGGCTGATCAAGTGCCGCAAAGCCAGCTGCGCCCCCGAGCCAGCGCCAACGACGTAACGCAGCCGGCGATACCGAATTCCAACGCGGTCGACGATGACCCGACATTGGAGATTTCGGATTTGTCATCGGACGAGCTGGAGCTGCTCTCGCCACAGACTCAAGCCGTCGATCGCGACGCGCCCACGGCAAAATTGAAGCCTTGCCCCAAGGTGGAAGCGCCCATCGACGCATCACCCATCGCATCACCCATCGACACGAGTTCAACGAAGAGCCCAACGCGATTGCCGAAGCGCTCATTGATGATTGCGGGCGCCCTCGGATTACTGTTTTTGGGTTTGGCGTTTGCCTACTTGAACAAACCTGCCCCCGTGGCATCGCCTGCGCAGACAACGAAGTCGGACATCGAAGTGCCGCTGTTGCCAGAGCCGATAACGGCGCAAAACCCTGCAGACGGGCAGAAGAATCTCGAGATTCAAGCGGCCGCGCCGAACCACCTGCAGGTGTCGAGCCAGACCGCAAAGGGCGAAACTAGCGCGATCAAAGATCCACGCCACAACGCGACGAACTCAGCTAAGCCCAACAGCAAGCAAGGAAACGCCAAGAAGACGTTGTGGCTACCCGCCGAATGAAGCGATGCGTCCCCTCTCGGTAGTCACGGCGTTGCTGGTCGTTGGCATCGCTGCCCCTCGAATTGCCCAAGGCGAGCAGCCCGAACCCCTGCCCGCAAGCAGCGTCAACGACAGCGCGTACCTTCGGGCTTTGTACAAGAAAGCCCAAGCCGCCTTCGAGGCCAATGACTACGAGCAAGCGCGCGGCCTGTTCCTGCAAGCCTGGGCAATTCAACCGAGCGCCGAGATTGCCCTCGGCCTCGGCCAAGTCGAACTAGAGCTCAAACGCTACCGCGACTGCGCCGAACACCTCGACTACGCAATTCGCAACATACCGCCCACCGTCAACGAAAGCGTACTCGGGAAGGCCAAAAAGGCCCTTGCGGAATCCACGGCTCAACTCGCCGTGATTCGCGTCACGACGAATCGCGAAGGCGCGGACATCAGCGTCGATGGCAAAACCGTCGGCAAGGCGCCGCTAGCGGCGCCCTTGTTCCTCGAACCCGGCAACCACGAAATCGCGGCTCACTTTGGCAATTCTGGCATCACGCGCCCCGTGTCCCTGCAAGCGGGACAAGAATCGTCAATTACCCTGCCCCTCGCCACGCAGACCAATCGCAGCGCCTCGCCCTGGTCCAGCGGCGCACCCCGGGCAAACCCTGGTCAACCCGCGCCCCATCCACCGCAAACCGAGCACCCGCAACGCAGCATCGTGCCCCTCATCATCGGTGGGGCCACATTCCTCGCGGGCGTCACCACCGCCATCATGTTTCGCATGGACTCCAATTCCCAGTTCAGCAATGCCGACGAGCTACGCGCAAAACTCGCGGGGTCCGGCTGCCAGGGAGCGAAAGCCGCCAGTGACGACTGCGCCGCCCTAATGACGACCAGCCAAAACGGCGACCGATCGCGCAACTGGTCTACGGCGGGCCTCCTCGTCGCAACAGGCGCCTTGCTCGGCACCGTCGCTTACTGGTATTGGCCTACTTCAGGAACCAATTCGACAGCGCAAGGGGCCAATCGGATTAAACTGAGCGCCGGATTCGCCAACCAAGCCTCGGGAATTGTCTTATCGGGGGACTATTGAAAAACAGCGAAGCAACAAGACGGCACCTGCGATGGCTCAGAACGAGCACGCGCTCCTTCTTGGCTCTCGCGTGGCTACTGTCGGCCATCGGCTGCTCGCGACGGGCCGAGGACTGTAATTATACGTTGACGTGCGTCGATTCCGGCGAGGCCAACGGAACTGGCGGCGCGGCAACGACGGATGCGGCTGGGTGTGATCTCCCTGCCAATTGCCCCGCGAACGCCCCATTTTGCAACAGCGCCCGGCAATGCGTTCAGTGTTTGGCTGATAGCGACTGCACGAACGTCGCGAAATCTGCTTGTCGTTCGGGCGTCTGCACGGCGTGCGATTCTGACAATCAGTGCCAACAGTTTTCCGCAACATCCGCAAGAGCAGCGACCAAAATCTGCAAAACACCGCCCAATGACGCGGGCGCTGCGATGGGAGTTTGCGTCCAATGCACCGTCGGCAATGAGAGCCCTTGTGGAGACAAGTCGTGCAACCCCGCGACGAATCAATGCACGAATACAGCAGTCGGAACCGTCGACTACTGCCATGCTTGCGTAGCCGATTCTGAATGCACGGGGGGCAATCAAGCCAACCCGACCGCCCGTTGCGTGCTGATGAATTATGGGACGGCGCCAAGAGGCAATTACTGCCTCCCAATTGGGACTACCGTGGGTTCGTGTCCTCCGCCGTTTGGAGTACTCAAATCGACAACGATAAGCATTTCGGGCGCTGCAGCTCAAAGCTACTGCGGCATCAATGAATCAACGACCACCTGTGAGGCCGTTCAAGATCTCATCAGTCTAAAAGGTTGCTCCGTTGCCGCCGATTGCGGCTGCATCAATGGAATCAGCGGAAGCAATTGCGCGGGCGGCACCTGTCCCGCAACGGGAACAATTGCCAATACCTGCACCATTGGCTGCGCCGTACCCGCCCAATGCCCTTCGACCCTCACGTGCTCATCCGCGACGCCTATTTGCCATTGATAATGGCGACAATTACCCGATGGGGCGGACACGGAGGTCCGCCCCTACCGACGTCCATTTCCGTTCATTCGCCAATTGACGTCGTTTGGGCCGCCAATTGACGTCGTACGGGCGGGCCCCCGTGCCCGCCCCGTCGTATCCCGCCGTCATGCCGTCCATTTCCGTCCATTCGCCAATTGACGTCGTACGGGCGGGCCTCTGTGCCCGCCCGGGTCGTGTTCTGACGTAACGCCGTATCTCGCCGTTGCGTCGTTCCCCGATGGGGCGGACACGGAGGTCCGCCCTACCGCGTCAATTGTCGTTTGTTTTTGCGCCCCGTGCCGTCGTATGGGCGGGCCTCTGTGCCCGCCCGGGTCGTGTTCTGACGTCATGCCGTATCTCGCCGTTGCGTCGTTCCCCGATGGGGCGGACACGGAGGTCCG
>PMCK01000116.1:22386-24909 GCA_003154095.1 Myxococcales bacterium
CGTACGGGCGGGCCCCGTGCCCGCCCGGGTCGTGTTCTGACGTAACGCCGTATCTCGCCGTTGCGTCGTTCCCCGACGGGGCGGACACGGAGGTCCGCCCCTACCGACGTCAATTGTCGTTTGCTTTTGCGCCCCGTGCCGTCGTATGGGCGGGCCTCTGTGCCCGCCCGGGTCGTGTTCTGACGTCATTTCGCGCAACTGCCGCCAAGACGCGTCGATGTAATGAGGTGAATCCAAGAAATCGCCGTTCCATTCGCCTTCGCGGGTACGACTACACACGTCCCGGTGGATACTTTGTAACGATTTGTACGTTTGGTCGCGCCCGACTGTTCGGCGATTTGCTCGACGGGGAGGTCCACGTGAACGATGCCGGTCGAATGATTGCCTCAACTTGGCAGGAGACGCCGCGGCATTATTCTGGCGTCACCCTGGATTCATTCGTTGTAATGCCAAACCATATGCACGGAATCGTTTGGATTACTTCGGAGCACGCAGACGGCGTGTTGCCATCACATTTCACAATGGGTGATGATTGTGACGGCTTTTTGGGCCGTCCGCGCACCCTGATGTGGCGGACACGGGGGTCCGCCCCTACCTATTCGTTGTCGGAGATTGTTCAACGATTTAAGTCATTGACTACGAGGCGATATATCGATGGCGTGGCCAATTACGGCTGGCCGCGATTCTGCGGGCGGCTTTGGCACCGCAACTACTACGACCGGATCCTTTGGAACCAATCGGCTTTGCTTTACGTGAGACGTTACATTGCCGAGAATCCTCGGCACACTGACTTTGATGGCAGCTAACTGGCTGTTGAGAAGCGCTACGGCCCAGGCGGTCATGCTGGGAGTTACCGGCTTGGTCCAGAGCCTGGTTCCGGTCGGCGCTGGAGGGTTGATTGATTGCGCTAGTAGTGTGGTCGTCTGATTGCGACGAGATTCGGGTACTGGTTGTGCGGTGGTCATAAAGCAATTCCTTTGTGTGCGAATTGGAGCTGTTAGTTTTCTGTGTGGTTCTTCAACCACTCCTCAGCGTCGTCGTCTGCGTCCATGAACCCGAAAATCTTCGGTTTGCGCAGGCTTTCCGGTATCTCAACGACGACCGGTGCTCGCGCGATGCTGATGGGCGGTAGTTCGACGCCTTCGAGTTCGGCTCGCCATTGGCGGGCTTTGAGGATTTTCTTGCGCGTCATTGGGCCGCGCATGAGGCTCATTGTGTTGCGCGGGTTCAGAAGCACTGGACCCCGCGTCTGCGGCGTGCGCGTTTTTCACGATGAACCAGCGCGGCGCCAGCCGCTGCACGACGCGCCCGAGTTCAGCCTCGGTGTCATTTTCGTTTTGGCTTGCACCCGCGATGCCGTCGAGAACTCTCGCGCGATCGGCATCCCCGCGGAATGCCCCCCGTGCCGCATTGAGCGCTGCAGCGAACCGCTGATAGCGCGCCTCCTGCGCCAACCCGAACTGCTCGTGCAAGTCATTGAACCGCGCCTCGGCGGCAACGTACTCCCCGCGCCCGACCCGCTGCTCGACGGCATCCCGCGCGATCTGGTCGAGATCGATACCTGGAGCCGGGTTCGCAGCATCACCGGCGCGCGAGTCCTAGCTACGCCTCGACCAGTTGGCATACGAGTATCTTCCTACTACACTGGCACCGTGATGGCTGTGCGGCGAAGGCAGTCCGGGAAGCGTGCAGTGAAGAGCGGACCGCTCCGTCAGCAATCGTCTGCCAACGTTCCGCGGCATGTCTGGGATCCGAAGGGTCGTTTCCAGGGTATCACTCAGGAATATGGTCGATACAAGGCGAAGGTTCACGCTGGCGGGCGCACCGTGGACCTGGGACGTTGGGCGACGCCGCAAGAGGCTGCGGTCGCGATTGACCGCGCAGTGTTGCACTTCGGGCTCGACCAGCCGCTGATCTATCCAAAGAAGAGCAAGGCTCTCGGATCTGCATCACCCGAGGAGCTGCGCCGTAACGCAATCGCTGCCCGTAAGTCGAACCGAGCTACGCCGGTCGATTTCGTTGGCGTGTATCTTGAGAAGGGTGGCCGTTGGTGTGCAGGCATCACGGTCGAATATGCTGTATACCGAGTGACAGGGTACTTGAGCGCCGAGGACGCTGCCGTGGCGTACGATCGGCTCGTGCTTCGGCATCGGGAGCCAATTACGGCTGGCCACGATTCCGCGGGCGGCTGTGGCATCGAAACTACTACGAGCGGATCCTGCGAAACCAATCGAATTTGCCTTGCTTGAGACGTTACATTGCCGACAATCCTCGGCGCACGCACATTGATGGCAGCTAACGGTGCGGACAATCTGCATTCAATTAGAGCAGAGGTACGCTTCACGCGAGATGTGGACCTGGCAGTCATCGCTACGGACGATGCCGACGCTGAAAACCTCATATTCGAGCTCAAACGGGTCGGTTACGTTCCCATTGTCACCGTTGAGTTCGAATTGCGTGCACGGTTGTCAACCGTGAGACTCCTGTCCAAAGGTCGATCTTCGCTTCGCAAGTTGCGGCATA
>PMCK01000695.1 GCA_003154095.1 Myxococcales bacterium
AAATGGAAATGGTAGCCAACTCGTGCCACTGGGATCGAGGCTTGGGTGAGCGACAAATGACTGTGCGATCACGACTCGAGAGAAGTCATCATCGCTCAGAGCTCGAAAGCCAGTGCGAAGGACGACCAGCGATACAAGGACCCGAAATGCGAGTAGAAGAACTAACAGGCCTCCTCCCTGTTTGTTGCGCGCAATCCACCGCCCCAACCTAAAGCGTCGGTAACCTGTACAGGAGTGCGCTTCAGCCTTAGTTCTATGTTTGGCAGAACGAATCACGAGGCGCCTCCGCGGATTCGACCTCGCGACGCAGGACACTATTTCTTGGGCGCGGGTTTCGGCGGGGCGGGCGTATGCAGCGAACCGCGCCCCTTGTAATCGTAGTTATCGCCGCGCTTTTTCAAGGACTCATCGGTCGATGACGACAGATAGGCAAGGGTCATGGCGGTCAGGAAGAACACGGTTGCCGTGACCCACGTCGTCTTGGTTAGAAAATTGCCTGCGCCGCGACCGCCGAATACTTGCTGAGCTGCGGCCCCAGTAAATGCGCCGAGCCCGCCGCTCTTACCTGGTTGTAGCAACACGACAAGGATCAAGAATAAGCACGCAATCACGTGCACTACGATAAGGGGGGTTTCGAGAAACTCACTCACGGCGGGGCCAATCCTGGCACTCCGGCGTCGGACGTGCCAGTTCAGAGGTTCGGACTTTGGACCGGGATTCAGGCTCGCGGCGCTGCCGCTACAATTGCAGCAAAACCGTCAGCCTTGAGCGATGCGCCACCCACGAGAGCCCCGTCAATGTCGGCGCTCCCGAGCAGCCCTTGGGCGTTGTCGGGCTTGACGCTTCCCCCGTAGAGCAAGCGCGTAACGTCGGCGAGCTGGGGTGATTTCTGAGTTAGGCGCTGACGAATTGCTGCATGAACTTCTTGGGCTTGTTCGACAGTGGCGACTTTGCCTGTTCCAATGGCCCAGACTGGTTCGTANNTTCTTCTGCACGCTTTGATCGGTTTCACCAAAATATTGTCGCCGCTCACTGTGCCCGATGATTACCCACTTGCAGCCGGCGTCCGCAATCATGGGCGCACTGATTTCTCCCGTGAACGCGCCCTCGTCCTTCGGATAGAGATTTTGCGCTGCAACTTCGACGCGGCTGCCAGCAACGGCCTCGGACACCGAAGAAAGTGCGGTAGCAGGGGGGGCCACCACGACTTCGACACCGCTTATGCTGCCACAAAGTTTAGCGACGCCTTTCGCAAGTTCACCCGCCGACTTGCCACCTTGATACATCTTCCAATTGCCTGCGATGAGCTGAATGCGCTTTTGTGTCACGTTGTGTTCCTTCCGGGGCGAATTACTACCGCTTGATCGTGGGCTTGCCAGTGTTCAAGTATGCAAACGCAATCTATGCGCGCAAAACCATGCGCAAGAGTGCCGTCGCTCTCGGCTGATGTTTGGATGCAATCAGGTGCGGCGCAAGACTTCCAGGCCCGGTAGCCTTCGCCCTTCGAGTAGCTCGAGTGCCGCCCCTCCACCCGTGCTGATGTAACCGATCCGTTGCGCTACGTCGTCTCCGGCCTGGCGTAGTGCCGCGATAGTTGCAGCCCCGATGGCCACTCCAAATGCAGATGCATCGGCCACCAAACGTGCAACGGCTACAGTGCCCGCCGAATAAACGGGATGCCCCGCCAAACCCATTGCGCCCACCCATAACACGGTCTTTGCCGGACCTAGAGCCGAATTGATGCGTTCCAGCGTTGACGGGCCTACGTCCACTACATCTTCGTCGGCACCAATCGCGTCCGAAGCGGTGACTCGAGTCGTCGAAGTATCGCCTCGCACCGTGACAACGAAATCCTCCGGCAGCACGATCTGCGTGCCGCGATTCGAGGCTTGCTCCAGCAATGTTCGCGCCCGCGCTTGCTCGTGCACGTCAACCTTCGTAGTTCCGACCGTATGACCCTGCGCAGAAAGAAATATGCACGCGAGCGCACCCCCCAAAAATAGTGTTCGTTGCGGGCGCAACAATGACAAGATCAGCTCGAAGCGTTCATTGAGGCGAGTCCCGCCGAGTATGGCAACCAAAGGCAACTCGGGTTCGAGAATGCGTGAGAGTGCCTTGAGCTCGGCTTGCAACGCCAGCCCAATGCCAGATTCCCTAAGCAGTCGCGGCAGCGTGTGAAGTGAGGCATGTTCGCGGTTTGACGCCACCAGCGCGTCATTTACGAATACATCTGCCATTTTGGCCAGTTCGCGAGCAAAAACCTCGTCGTCGGCTTCTTCCCCAGGATTGAAACGCAAGTTTTCCAGGAGTACCGCTTGCCCAGCGCGAACGTCGGCTATCGCTTTCCTGGCGGCGTCGCCAACGCAATCATCGGGTAATATGATGTCCCACTCGGTAAGTTCCGCCAATTTCATGCCGATTGGTTCGAGGCTCAAATCGGGTTGAACCTTCCCCTTGGGCTGGCCGCGGTGCGATCCAATGATGATACGTGCGCCTGCTTGAGCGGCGAAGCGTAGGCTTGCTAACGCTGATTGGATTCGGCCGATATCGACAGCGGAGACCACGTCGCCGTCTACGGCAACGTCCAAATCCATGCGGAAAAAGACGCGCTGGTTTTCCAATTCCAGCTCCTCGAGGGTGCGAAGATCGGATAGCAGCGACATTGATCTTGATTCGATGAAAGGTTCGGCGGTTCGCGCGGGATATAGGCTACCGCCACGGGGCTGGTCAAGGCAGTACAAGGGTGATTTACGGCGAATGCAGGCTACTGGGCAAATGCGCCGAGTTTACGAAAGCGCTGATATCTATCTTCTCGAAGCTCGGCCGGCGACAATTTACCGAGCTGCTCGAGAGTTCGGGCCAGCGCATTGTCAACGTTGGTGGTCGTGATCTCTTTGTCGCAATGTGCTCCACCGGCAGGTTCGGCAATGATTTCGTCCACCACGGACAATTCGTACAGCTCTGGAGCAGATAAATGAAGTTGAGATGCCGCTTCAGCTACCTTTTGCACGTCTTTCCAGAGAATCGATGCACAACCCTCGGGTGTAATTACCGAATAGTACGCATATTCGAGCATTAGCACCCGGTTAGCGACGCCCAGGGCCAGTGCACCACCGGAGCCGCCTTCGCCAATAATCGTTGCGACAACGGGAACCGTGAGCATCGCCAGTGTCTCGATACAGCTGGCAATGGCTTCACTCTGACCCCGCTCTTCAGCGCCAATTCCAGGGTAGGCGCCAGGGGTATCGATGAAAGTGATTACCGGGAGACGAAACCGTTCCGCTAGTCGGTAAAGTCGTTCGGCCTTTCGATAGCCCTCGGGGTTCGACATGCCAAAGTTTCGTTTGACATTNNTCGTCACCGAAACATCTGTCTCCACAAAGCTCGATCCAGTCCGTGCAGAGATTCTGAACGTAGTCCAACGTATAGGGGCGGCCCGCCTGTCGGGAAATTGCCACGCGCTCGATGGGCGTGAGCCCACTGTAGACTTGCCGGGCAAGGTCGGAAACATTCTCCTCGAGTCGACCGAATTCGGGTGCCGTTTGTGGGTCCGTACCTACGAGCTGACGCAACTCTCGAATTCGATCCAGGAGATACGTTACCGGGCGCTCAAAGGACGGAACATGGGCCATTCGATTGTCGATGTCTCGTAGCGCGCGCCTCCACTAGAGCCAGCGCTTTTTGTGCTGCGTAAATAACAGCGCAGTCTTTGCTACGCGCATTACCGCAGCGTTAGGAACCAACTGTCGGTCCGAATGTGGCTGGAACCTGGCCCAGCTCGACGTGACCCAAGATGCTAAATATGCGAAACGGCTTCTCCTTGCCTTTGAGTTGGGCTGGTGCCAATTCCTGGTACCTGAATCTTTGCCCCAACCGAGCCAAGGTTTGTTCGCTCACTAGAATTTGACCACTCTGGGCAACGCCGCACAAGCGCGCACTCGTGTTCGCGGTGTCGCCAATGACAGTATAAGAGAGTGATTTCGAGCTGCCGATATATCCGGCGACTACGGGCCCCGAATGGATGCCGATGCCAATTTGCAGCGGCGCTTGTCCGAGTCCCCCTCGCTGCTGATTGAAACGAGACAACGCTTCGAATTGCTCTAGTGCACAGTTTACCGCGCGGATTGGATCATCTGGGTGAACCACGGGGGCCCCCCACAAGGCCATGATTCCGTCGCCCATGAATTTGTCGAGCGTGCCTTCGTACTTGAACAGCGTTTCCACCATTTGTTCGAAGTACTCGTTGAGCATCTCGACGATACTTTCTGGTGGCGCCCCCTCGCTCATGTGCGTGAACCCACGAATGTCCGAATTGAACACGGTGCAATCACCGACCAATTGCCCCCCTTTCTTTACTTCCAGCTCGCCTGACATGACCCGTGCGGCGACGTTGGGGGATAATAGGCGACTGAATCGTTCTCGATTGACTATCTCCTGTTCGATCTTCTTTCCAAGGATGTTGATCTCGATGAACATTGCAGCTTGCGATGCAATGGCCGTCGCGATTTCCATATCCTTTTGCTGAAATTGAGCCAGAGATTCACTGTCCAGCCAGAGCACCCCGAGAATTTCGTCATTGTGGAGCAGCGGGGCGACGATCGCTGAGCTAATTCGATTCAGAATCATGCTCTTGCCCTTGGACGTCGCAAAATCCATGGCTGCGTCATGCGTGAGCACCGTCGCACGTTCGTGAATTACGTGATTCAGAATCGTGGAAGATACGCTGATGGGTTGTTCCGTGCCGTCACGTCGGCGAGTGGCAGCTGGAATCAAATCTCCGCGAGGATCGACCAAGAAAATGGCTCCGCGGTCAGCACGTATGAACTTGAAGATTGTCAGCAGAATCTTGTCGAGCAAAGTCGGGAGATCTCGCTCGAGCGCGATCTCCCGGGATAGTTCGTGACTCAGGCGTAAACGTTCGTAATCAGCCGCCAATTGTTGCGGATTGTGCGCAATTTGGTCGATTGGCAAGAAACCCTTTTGGGTTGCTGCAATCTGGGTACCAATGTGCCTCGACTCATTATTGACGTCTACTTTCTTGATTCCGATGGTGAGCTTGTGTCCCGGCAGCGGGCTTCCCGTCGATTCGAGGTAGGGTGCAAAGCCGCTATTCGAAGGGACCGAAGGGGGCACACCGTACGATGAAAATTTCCCCGTCCCTGATTCCTCAGCACTATGGGTGACGGTGGGCACAACCAGGCCCGCTTGAGAATTTCCCGTGTCGTTGCCGCCCCAGCTACTCGACTGCACGGGTGAAAAGGGCACCACGAGAACCGGAGGCTCGATGGGAGGACTTTTTCCCTCATCGAATCGCGCCTTGGTGCTGCCGAGGGAAATTTCATCTCCATGCCGCAGCATGCGTTCCCCAACCACGCGTTCATTATTTATGAACGTACCGTTTAGACTTCCGAAATCACGCAGGACAAAGCAGTCCCCACGCAACTCGATGACGCAATGCTCCTTAGAAACGATTCGGTCCAAAAGCTGAATCGTGTTGCTGGGGTGGCGTCCGAGTGTGTTATGCGCTTGCAGCTCGGCCACCTGTTGACCTTCAGGAGTTGCAAGCAGAAGTCGGGACATAATCGCAGAAACTAGGCTAGTCTGCGCTGCGGGGGCGCACAAGCCACTATGCGGTTGAAGAGTGGCATTGCTGGGTGTGGGGGCCATTTCCCTAGACACCTGTCGCGCGAGGTCCTTGCACCACAGGATTCTCGGCCAACCGATTGGTAGCGTCCTCCCGCTGGTCTCGTGCCGGTTAATTGTGAGCTCGAGATAACCCCCCCGATACCGATTGGATTCCTCGTCCAATTCTGCACGGTGGATCCCAGACCGACGAACGGCGCAGGGCGATCAACTGGCAAGATATATGCGCATTTTACCGGCGATTNNAGCTTGCCACTATTGCGGCTTTTCCGCATTTTTGCCACCAATTCGGCGAAGGTGTGGACAGTTGCTGGATGAATGGGTGACCCGCGGCGCCACTCGGACTATTCTACAACGCCGGTACTGAGCATTCCCGCCTGTTCAAAAGGTGGGTGTCGCTCATAGCCGGGCTGGTGAAAACGGCACCAGTAACACGAGAACGGTAATCGAAAAGCTTGGAATGGATCGAGGCCATGATGTCAGAGGCTGAGGAGAGTCAAACGGTCGCAATTGCGTCTGCACCGCAGCGCGATATTCCGGTCGATTGGGAAGCACTCGAGGATGCATTCGAAAATAATGCTCCTGAAGTGCACAGTTACCTTCATTTGGGTACGGGCGAAGTCCTTCGAGTTGTAGACGGCATCGCAGACCCAGAGATGCACGCTCGCATCGCGTCAGATTCGGAGTACGTCCGAGTCGAGCCGGTCAGTTCTCGCGAACAATATCGGTGGATGGAGCGCTTCATTCCCATGGTGGAAAACGAAGAGCTCAAGCAAAAGCTGATGCGCGCCATAGACGGGAAGGGTGCGTTTCGTCGCTTCAAAGACGTGTTGATGGGTTACATTCAAGAGCGGGAACAATGGTTCGTTTTCCGCAGTGAGAGGCTACGGGTCTTTATGGAAGCTTGGTTGGCCGCTCATGCCTTCAAGCCGGTTCCAAGACCTGCCTACACGCCCGAGGTACCCCCGGTAAAGCCAACGCCCGTCCCGCCCTCGCAAGACCAATTGGCTTTGCGAAGGGGAAGAGGACTCGAGACGTTGCGTAAACAATTGCGCGATGTTGCCGAGAACCTTGGCGGTCGTGACCTGGAGAAGGTCATTGCTTTTGCTGAATTCGTGAAGGCTCGAAGGGCATCGAGATCTTTTGGAATTCGGGCCGAGAACGGGGGTACCGAATCGGAGATTGACGAGATTGTCGGTACTCCGGCGGCACCTGAGGTCGAGGACGATCTGGCGGGGGGATAGTCGAATGACCCGCCCCATCTTTCGGTCCTGGTTCCCGAAAGCATGTGGTCGAAAACTGCGGCAGCAGCTGGCCGCTTTCAATTTTGTATTGTTCGCCGCGGGAACGGCAATGTCCGCGGGCGCGGAAACACCCCAAAGTCCGGTCGATCGCGCCGTAATTCGATTCGTTGCGCCGGATCTCGGAGGCGCACCCACTCCTGAGTTCATCTTCGAACGAGAACTAGCTTTCGAGTCCAGGCTTCAGGCATTGGCAGACCCCGATCAACCCAAGGACGCCATTCGTCCTTACTTGGATCGACATGTGCGAGCCGCGGTTGAACGTCATATCGCGGAGTCGCTTCTGGCAAACCTCCGCGTGGATCCCGTGCCCAGCGACGCCGATCTCGATCGGCAGGCGGAATCGGCACGTCGCATATTGAGCGATCGCGTTGGGGGTGACCTTTCGTTGTCCAACGCAGCCAAGGAAGAAGGAATTTCTGAACGCGAAGTGACCGTTCTGTTACGACGACAAGCGCGTGCCGGACTTTACTTGGACCGAATGGTCGCCCCCATGCTCGCACCAACGCGCACGGAATTGCGACAAGTGTACGCGGTCGAACGGCACCCCTTTACGCAGTCAGCCTTCGAGGAGGTTGAACCTTTGTTGATGCGCTGGTGGATTGGACATCGATTAGCGGACGCCGTGGAGCAATACTATTCAAATGCTCGACAGCGAGTCGTAATCACCCTATTGGTAACTGCCGGCGATGCACCGGGGACTCTCGAGCACAGTCGATGAGATGCGAAGGAGTCATAAAATTCGCTTTATACTGTGACCTCATTCTGATGTTCAGGGCAGTGAATACTCCGATTTGCCAGGCAAACACGGCAAAGGGGGCTTAGGTCTCTACCCGCATTGAGAAACGGCCCAGATCTTGCTACGGTCCCTGAGTGGGGCATTTTCGACGCACTCTTGATGCACTTCACCGTCGCCACGGCACACTGGTGATGGGCGTGCTCAATGTGACGCCCGATTCGTTTTTCGATGGCGGGCGTTGGCAAGGCGAAGCCGGCCTGCGTCGGTATGACGAACTGACCGACGAGGGGGCGGCAATTATCGATATCGGTGGCGAGTCCACGCGTCCCGGAGCTCCCGCTGTCCCCGCAGCGATTCAGATCGAGCGAATTGGACCGGTGCTGGAGTATGCCGGAGCTCATCGACCTGTGCTCTTGACCGTCGATACTACGAGCGTGGAAGTTGCAGAGTTTGCCCTGAAAGCAGGAGCTGACGCAATTAATGATGTTTCTTGTTTAGCCGATCGTCAAATCGCGAAATTAGTGTCAGAGTATTCGGCAGGACTTATCATCATGCATGCACGCGGCCCCATGTGCTTGATGCCCGGGTTCTCGGATGTGCCCGAGGACTCTTATTCAGACACGGTAGCCGAGGTTGCAAGTGAATGGGTGACGGCGCAGAAAGCCGCTATTTTACAAGGACTCGATGGCGAAGACATAGTTTTCGATCCTGGCATTGGTTTTTGGAAAAGCGCGCGCCATTCACTTGAGCTGCTCCAAAGAATCAACGAATTTGCAAACCTTGTGGCCCCAATCATCGTTGGACCGAGCCGCAAATCATTTCTGACGGTTACGGGCTCGGCACCTCCTGAACAAAGACTGGGAGGTAGTATTGCTGCTTGTCTTCACGCCGCCCGCAACGGCGTCACCGCCGTGAGAGTTCACGATGTGTTGGCAACCAAGCAAGCGCTCACCCTCAGCCGAATGTTAGACCAGAAAACGGTTGCAGTCGGCTTAAGTGTAGACCAGAGATTGGATAGCGCATGCTAAGCAGCTTCTACACGTACCTTGGCGAGAGAAGTCTGAGTGGGCTATTGCGCGACGCGCTGGACATAGCGATAGTTTACTATGCCAGCTACCGCGGCCTGTTGGTTTTGCGTGGCACACGGGCCATGCAAGTGGGTGCGGGCCTGCTCATGCTCTTGGCGTTGTTCGCGGCTGCCCGCCTACTCGAATTGGCTACGGTCACGAGCATACTTGGAACCCTATTTAGCAGCTTGTTACTCATTATAGTCGTCGTGTTTCAAAATGACATTCGGCGCGGACTGCAGCGAATCGGTAGCCAAGCATTTTTGGCACGCTTGGGTCGTGACTACGGCAGCAAGGTGCTCGATGAGGTCATTGAAGCATCTACGGAACTTGCACGACACCGAATTGGAGCATTGATTGCATTCGAACAAGAAGCAAACCTGGACGAATTCGTTGGAACCCATAAGGGGCATGTTGTCGATGCGGCCGTAACGCGTGAGTTATTGGTCTCACTATTCGTCCCGGAAGCGATTAACAAGCTCCACGATGGCGCGGTAATTATCCGCAATTTACGCGTTGCCAAGGCGGGGGTTTTTTTCCCAATGCCCGAGCAACGGGTGGTTGACAGTAGTTTTGGGTCTCGGCATCGAGCCGCTCTTGGAATAACCGAGGAAACTGACGCCGTAGTTGTCGTTGTGAGTGAGGAGCGAGGCAACATTAGCTTCTGCTTCAACGGAAACATCGCTTCGAACCTGGATGGTCCAAAGCTACGCACGATGCTGGAAGCCGTATTTAGTCCAAAATCCGTTCGTAAACGTGCAGCCAAGATTCGGCGCTCGGCGTCCGCCACGCCGTTACCGGTGCCGGCGCCGGACAGCCGCCGCGATGCCGAGGAGCCAATTTTGGTTGCTGCACGTACAGAAGCGACTCCATTGAATTTTGCGAGAGTCCGAACCAATACCGAGTCCGAGGGGGCTCCGTCGGTACGGCCCAAACCGTTGGTCGATGCAAGTGAAGACACGATGCGTACGCGGATTCCTCGCGATAGTGAACCACCCCCACGGATTCGCAAAGGAGGCGAGAGCGACCATCCAACGCCCCTACGAACGCGTCCCGGCATTGACGATTTTTTACCCAGAATCCCGAAAGCAGCCAAGGTTCCAGTCTTGCTTCCGCGGGTAATTATGCCAGTTCGCGCTGGGGACACATTGACGACTCCGACAACGGCCGATGCTGCAATACCGCCGAATACTACCGCGGACGGTCTTGGCGGTGAGGCCAAGGAGAAGCAGCCAATCGAGTCCACGTCCGGCAGGTCCAACGAAGTTGATAAGGGTATCCACGGTAGGGGCGACAAGTCATGACAGCGGGTAAAAACCCGTTGGTTTCAGCGCTAGCCGCAGTGCGCGACGCGTTGACACAGAATCTGGGACTCAAGGTGTTGAGCCTAATTTTCGCCTTTGGCCTATTCGCGTTCTTGCATGCCCAGGAGGAGCGACAGCAGCGCACTGTCCCTGTCAGCGTAATCTTGCGGCTACCCCCAGAGAGCGATGAGCGCGAACTCATGACGCCTATCCCTGCGAGCGTATATGTGACCCTTCGCGGCTCAACTCGCGCCATCGACGGCCTGATGCAAACCGGAATTCCGCCCGTGGAAGTTGACTTGCGCGCTGGGCCCCGCGACACGTTGGTCTTCGATCCCAAGGCCTTCTCATTGCCGCATGGTCTCGAGATAACTATCGTCGACCCCCCAAGCATTCCCCTCGAGTGGCAAAAAGTGACGGTACGGCGGGTACCGGTACAGGCCTCGGTCACGGGAAAGCCTGCCGAAGGTTATGTAGTCAAAGGGGAACCCACAGTGGATCCAAACCAGGTAACGGTGCGCGGGCCTGAAGAGATGGTCGAAGTAATGCAATTCGTCCGGCTAGCTTCGTTTGACGTTTCGGGGCTCACCGACGGCACGTATCGAAGGCGTATTGCACTCGATATGCCACCTGCACGAGTTAATATCGTTGGTTCGCATGCCGCTACAATGACGGTCACTATTGCGCGAAGGGTAAGCGAGTCACGGTTCGCCAATCGGCCCGTGGAGGTAATTGGTCTGGTTGGAGCATATAGCGTTCCGAGAAACGTAGATGTGTCGGTCATAGGTCCACCGGAAGTTGTTCACGCTCTGCGCTCGGAGCAGGTAATTGCCCGAGCTGACGTTTCCCAGGTGGCAACCCTAAAATCGGAAAAGCATGGTTCGATTACCGCCAAAGTGACCGTTGACTTGGCGCAAGCCGAAGTTGAAACTCAACCTCCTACTGTTACCGTCAAGTGGT
>PMCK01000183.1 GCA_003154095.1 Myxococcales bacterium
AATGCCGTTGCCAGCGCCAGTGATGATTGCAACCTGTCCTTCGAGAAGTCCCATTATCGAATGCTTCTTATCTCGGACAGCTCGCTTCGGATACACATCTCTCTTGCAGGTCAATTGGCCGTAGTGCTTACCTGGTTGGCGGGCCGCAACAAAACCTACCGAGATTCAGCGTAATACGCTGCCTTCCGGTGAGCCAAATCGCTCCCGTCAATTCGTCCATGGGTCCGCTGCGTTCTGGCATTAGCCTTCGGCCACTATGACACGCCGCCTATTGGTTACGAGCGCCTTGCCCTATGCAAATGGGCCCATCCATCTTGGACATCTCGTTGAATATATTCAGACAGACATCTGGGCGCGTTTTCAACGCTTACGTGGCAACCGATGCATCTACATTTGCGCGGACGACACGCACGGAACCGCAATCATGATTCGTGCAAGACTGGAGAGGACATCCGAGTTGGATATCATCGCGCAGATGGCAGCTGCGCATGGGCGTGACTTCGCCGACTTTGGAATTGCATTCGACCATTATGGGAGCACCCATTCTGAGCACAATCGTGCTGTGTGCAACGAAATCTGGGCTGCACTGAAGGCCGAAGGTGCCGTCGAACGACGCAATGTTGAGCAACTCTATGATCCGCAAGCGCAGACATTCCTGGCAGACCGATTCGTTATAGGCGAATGTCCCAAGTGCGGTTCGCCCAACCAATATGGTGATAGTTGCGACAAGTGTGGCGCCACGTATTCACCAACCGATCTGAAGAACCCCAAGAGCACATTGAGCGGGGCGGTGCCGGAACTGAGGTCGGCCGAGCATCTATTCATCAACGTCGAAAAACAGCATGATTTCTTGGATGCCTGGACACAATCGGGGGAACATCTCGAGCCGAGTATTGCCAACTATCTAAAGGGATACTTCCTGGGTCAACCGCTGCGGGACTGGGACATTTCGCGACCCGCGCCGTACTTTGGGTTCGAAATCCCGGATGAGCCGGGGCAATTCTTCTATGTTTGGTTCGACGCGCCGATTGGTTACATTGGGTCCACGCGTGAATGGTGTCAGATTACCGGTGAAGACTTCGACAGCTGGTGGCGGTCGAGCGAGACAGAAGTGCATCATTTCATTGGCAAGGACATTACCTATTTTCACACGCTATTTTGGCCAGCAATGCTCCGGGCGGCCAAGTTCAGCCTACCGAGCAAAGTGCACATTCACGGGTTCTTGACGGTTGAAGGCGAAAAAATGAGCAAGTCGAAAGGCACGTTCGTGATGGCTCGAACGTACCTCGATCACTTGGATCCGGCCTATCTGCGCTACTACTATGCGAGCAAGCTCGGTTCGCGTCCTGAAGACTTGGACCTCAATCTGGATGAATTCGAGAAAAAAGTAAACTCTGACCTTGTCGGTAAAGTAGTCAATCTGGCAAGCCGCACCGCCCGATTCCTACAGGGCAGCTCCCTGAGTGAAGTCTACCCAAACGATGGGGGGCTCTTTGCCGAAGGAGCCAATCGCAAGGATGAAATTGGCGCGGCCTATGAAAACTGCGATCTCGCGCGAGCCATGCGGCTTGTCATGGCGCTCGCCGACCGCGCCAATGAATACGTGGACCGACTTGCGCCGTGGACGATCAAGAAGGACCCGACGCGTGCGTCAGAATTGCAAGATGTGTGCAGCGTCGCGCTGAACCTCTTCCGCCAAATCGTAGTATACTTAACCCCAGTACTGCCTCGGCTTGCCAAGCAGTGCGAAGCCTTGCTCAGCGTGCCGATTTGCGGTCTCAACGAAGTGGACGCCCCATTGCTCGGGGTCAAGGTTGGCGCATTCGAGCACATGTTGACGCGGGTGGACCCGAAGAAGGTAGTAGCCATGATCGAAGCAAGCCGAGAGGGCGAAGGAGCGGTAACCTCGCCGGAAGCGAACCAGGACGATGACTCTGCACTGAAGGCCGAACCCATCGCCGCGACGTGCAGCATCGACGACTTCACGAAGATCGACATGCGAGTCGCACGTATCGTCAATGCGGAGGCGATTCCCGAGGCCAAGAAGCTGTTAAAATTGACGCTATCACTCGGAGGTGAATCGCGGCGTACGGTCTTTGCAGGGATAAAGTCTGCTTATGAACCAGCGGCCCTCATCGGCCGGCTCGTCGTCGTTGTTGCCAACTTGGCGCCGCGGCAAATGAAATTCGGACTCAGCGAGGGCATGATAGTGTGTGCAAGCGGTGGCGATACCGATGGGATCTTCGCGGTGGCACCCGATACTGGGGCTACACCTGGGATGCGATTGCGATAATCCTCTCAGAGCCCTCGCGGGAAAGCATGATTGGCTAATAAGAGGTATACGCCCCTGAGCGATCCCTGAAAATAGGGCGTGTCGTCCATTTGGGCTGAAAGCCAGGCATTGAGATACGCGTCCGCTTTGGCTTGGCTGACGGCCATTCCAGAAAGCGCAAATGCGCCCAAAAATGCGCTGTTCTTATCGAATGGAACTCCATCCACGCCGCCGTGGCTGTCAACGAAGCTTGAGACATTCTGTAGGAACTTCTGTGCTGCGCTAGTCCCAAACCAGGCGTAGTCCACGGCGACGCGCCAAGGTGTCCGACAGGCGTCATAGTAGTAGCCGCTACCATTCGGATTTTGCCCCGCACTCGTGCCCCAATCCGGGACCAGTCCGGTCGAACTCGAGATGGTCAGTGACTGGAATGAGGCCAGCATCGTGTAGGCGTCCGTGGCCAGTTGATTCCAGAACGGGTCATTTACGTAGCTAGCCCAAACATGCCAATACCCGATCGCAAAGTACGACGGATTGACAACCCCATCGCCCTTGCCACCGTTGTTGGGAGCATCGCCTGGGCGCAAATAGGAGGGAGAACCCGCAGCCGTTTCATAAGTTTTTATGGCGTTGATCAGACTAGTGGCATCAGCCTTGTAGCCACCCCACTTGGCATCCGCCTGGACGAGTGCCATTGCGGCGTCCTCGTCGCCGTCGGTAGCCGCATTTTGGCCCCAAACCTCGGTGGTGCAGGCGTTGATTTTCCAATTCATCAGGCCATTGCTATCGACATGCACCTTGTAATAAGCCCAAAGTTTGTCGAGCGCGTCCCTGTCGCCATTGCCGACGGCGAGCAACATTCCGTAACCAATCCCCTCGGAGAAGGTCTCATTGCTACCGACCGCGGACGCGATACGCGACTGGCCATTGCCGCAATCGACGTAGAATTTGCTCTTCCAACTTGCGTACCAAGTTCCCACATTAAAATTGGCTACGTTCTGGCTGTTGGGCACGGGTTCAAATCCGACGTAGTCCGTCGCTGGCATGCTACCGCCCACATTGCCGTTCCCAGACGAGGTGCCGCCCGTCGTTGTCGTCGGGGTACCACCGACGGACGTGTTGGCGGAGGTACTCGAATCTCCCCCGATGCCAGCGCTTCCGCCAGCCGTCGAACTTTCACCGCCGCTCGTACCGACATTGCCGGAACCGCCGTTGGCTGCAGCCCCCCCACCCACTACGGATGCACTTGAGCCGCCAGCATTCATGCAACCGACAGCCGCCACGCCAAAGAGGAAACTCAGAATTAATGGATGCACAAACATACGAGTCTGAAATCCTTTCCCGAGGCCGCAATCCTGTCAAATGCAAATTTGGCAGACCCCTTTGCCGAGCCTCTTTTGCGCCGCCAAGCGCCCAACTGCGCGCCCCGCGCATGAGCTCGGCATGGAAGTAATGCCGCTCCTTCGACCGGGACACGCCTTTGTAGGTTGGAGAGCCCGAGCCCTCCCCAAAACCTGCGTCGGGTGACCTACCTACGAACGTCCCGCCATTCCCGGCGTTTTGGCTTTTATGGTGTGAGCGGCACGGGAAAGGGTTGCGACAGCGGCATCCTCGTGCCCTGGCATCAGTGTTTCGATTTGTCCCGCGTCCGTTCCAATCTATGCGAGCGACATTGTTCCGATTGTTCAATCGCGCTGCGGTGTTTGCCATTCTCCAAACGCGGACAGCGGGCTGTGGGCACTGACTGACTAGCAAAGCATAGCCGATTGGAAATCCGATATTCTCAAGCACTTGCGTAACAGTGAGCAGCTGCCGCCGGATTCTGGAGTTACGCTAGTCCTCGAAGAGCGCAAGACTCTTGAAGTTTGGTTGGTCTGTGGAGCTCCGAACAACTGAGTTTCCTGTTCGCGATTAACGTCCATTCCAACTGGTAGCGCCCTGGGGCCTGGCCCGGACAACTACAGCATTACGAGAACTTGAGTTAAGGTAGTGAGTTTTGATTTGTTGATCCGATCGATCACGTGCAACTCACTTGACTCGCTTGAACAATGTCCGTATGGCGGCCCGTGCCCAATCTTAATTCTGCCCAGAGCGAAGCCGTGCATACACTCAAGGGGCCCCTGTTGGTTCTGGCAGGCGCTGGCACAGGCAAGACAAGGGTCATCACCTACCGAATAGCAGAGCTGATCAAGAGTGGCATCGATCCCTCCCGCATTTTGGCGGTAACGTTTACCAATAAGGCCGCTCGTGAAATGCGGCAGCGTGCCTTGACCTTGCTTGGCCGTCGAAAGGCTGGCGCAGCTGTCCCGGAAATATCGACGTTTCATTCGCTTTGTGTCCGCATATTGAGGAGGCATGCTCGAAGATTGGGTTATCCGGACGCCTTTTCGATCTATGATCGGGGTGACCAAGAGACGCTTGCACGCCAGGCGCTGCGTGATATTCGCGTAAGTTCAGGCAATTTGCGCCCCGGTGATTTGATATCGTTCATTGGAGGTTGGAAGAACAAGGGCATTTTGCCACAGGCCGCTGCCGAGGGCGCTGAGGGTGATCGTGCTGAATTGGCGGGCGAAGCCTACGCAAAATATCAATCGCAATTGCGCGCGTCAGGCGCCATGGATTTCGATGACTTGCTCTTACTGACCAACCGACTTTTCTCCGAATTTCCCGATGCGAGGTTAGCCGAAGCCAAGCGATTCGATCACCTGTTGATTGACGAATATCAGGACACAAACGACTTACAGTATCGCATTGTCAAAGCTATGGCGGATCGACATCGCAATTTATGCGTCGTCGGCGATGACGACCAATCAATATATGGTTGGCGTGGCGCGGAGATTGCTCATATTTTGGGATTCCGTGATGATTGGCCGGAAGCCAAGGTGGTGCGCCTGGAGTCCAACTACCGGTCACTTGCGCCAATATTGGCCTATGCGAACACGCTGATTGCCCACAACAGCACGCGACACAAAAAGGTGCTCAACCCATCGAGGGATGGCGGAACGGCACCACGCATCCTGCGGTTCGAAGACGAGGCCAAGGAGGCAGAAGAAGTTGTGCTGCAGATCCAGCAGCTACTCGTGAGCAATTCCGAGACGCCCGTTCTGCCCAGTGATATTGCAATATTGTTTCGAACCAATGAGCAGCCGCGAGTATTTGAAGCCGAGCTGCGTCGTACAAAAATCCCTTACATCCTAGTGGGTGGGCAGTCGTTTTACGATCGGCGAGAAATCCGTGATGTGCTTTCGTATCTTCGCGTGCTGGCCAATCCGCTGGATGAGGTGTCTTTACTCCGAGTCATTAATACGCCGACCCGCGGCATCGGGACTTCGACCATCGAAGCACTGCTGGAGTTTGCGGTTGCGGCAGGCACGTCGCTCTGGTCAGCCTTGCCCGCGGCGCTCCGCTCCGTGCAATTGCCGGCTGCGACTATTTTACGCGTTGAAGGCTTCCGGAGCCTGATTGAGCAATTTCGCTCCAAGCAGGGCGAGCTGCCTATCCCCGAGCTGATGCGGGAACTGCTGCAGGTTATCGATTATCGTTCGGAACTGGAACGCTTGCATACAGGGCCCGGAGAAGCGGAGGCTCGCTGGGGAGCCGTCGAGGAGTTGGTAAATGCGGCAGCTCTCTACGAGCAGCGGGAAAAAGCCGCAACACTAGTGGGATTCCTAGAGGAAGCCACGCTTTCGGATCGAGATGACACCCCGGACGAGGACAAGCCGCAACAACGTGCATTAACCCTGATGACACTTCATAGCGCCAAAGGTCTCGAGTTCCCGCATGTGTTTCTCGTGGGAATGGAGGAGGGGATATTGCCCCATCAACGCTCCGTCATCGAAGGGCAGGGCGTTGAGGAAGAGCGAAGGCTCTGCTATGTCGGGGTGACCCGCGCGCAGGAAACTTTAACCCTAACATTTACCCGGGCCCGCATGAAATGGGGACAACCAAGGCCAAGCATTCCTAGCCGGTTCTTGGCAGAGATGCGTGGCGAAACTGAGCGTGCCATGCGCGCCGCGGCCGCGGCGGAAGCGCTCTTCAACAAGAAGCAGTCCGAACCGGAGTCGGAGACGACTGAAGCCTCCGCCAGAACAAAAGCGGAGAAGAAAGCGAAGTCAACCAAAAAAGCCAAAGGCAAGGCACGAACTGTCAAGAGTGCACAGCAAAATTCTGCGCGCGGCGGCAAGGTCGCGCACGCGGCCGAGACCATGAATCCCAGGAAAGAACTTGAGGTTCAGGGCCCCGCACAAGCACGGGTTTCACCAGGCACATCGCGCTCTAGCGAAATGCCAATCCAAGGACCGCGCGGGGCCGGGGCACCGCACGCCAACGAGAAAAAGAAATTCCCGGTGAGGGCCTGAGATTTGAGCTGTTTAGAACGCAATGCTCGAACAGTCTCGCGAAGGACGGGACCCGAGGAGTCGGCGAAGCAACAGCCTATGACGGCGAATTCAACAACGCACAAATCATTCGAATTCGACCAGTATCTGCCCCTTCTTGACGCTGTCTCCGGCCGCTACCTTGACGGACTTGACGATGCCCGACACGGGGGATACTACGTTACTCTCCATCTTCATGGCCTCGAGCACCAACAGCGTTTCACCCTGCTTCACGCTCTGTCCGGTGGCCACGAGTGCCTTAACGACGATACCGACTATCGAGCTCTTGCAAACTTTGTCGTCGCCCGCCGTGGGGCCCATGTCGGTCTCGGCTGAGGGTGGAGGAGACTTTGCACCTGCTCGTGTGCGCGCGGGACGAGGTGTGCCACCAGCGGCCGGCTCGTTACGCTCATCCTCGATAACCTCGATGTCTGCTTCGTACTTCTTACCGTCAATATCTATCTTGAGCTTCATGATACGGTACCTGGTTCCTTAAGAACGTCTAACATGGCGCTGGGCATGCAGATTAACTCTTCCGGCCTGTGCCCAACCTCCGGGCTCCGCCACGTGCTGAACTTGCCGGATTTTGAACCGTTTGCCAATGGTGGCGGCAAATACCGCACTCATGATGGCAAGATGTTCATCAGGAATCTGATCTGCGGGAGCAATTTCATCAAGGCGACTAGCCAAGCGCTGCACCTGAGCTTTGAGCTGATCGAACTCTTGCCGCGTTACGGTTGACTCCTGCAACTTTTCGACTTGAGCCGCTAGTAGTCTTAGCTGCTCTGCACTGGGATCTTGCATGATGTACTCCGAGGTGGCTGGCACAGATTATAGCGGAATGAGCCCGTGCTTCTTGTTCGGCCTAAGCTCGCGCTTTGTCTGTAGGGCGGTAAGAGCGGCAGCCAGATACCGGCGCGTTGCCGCCGGTTCGATGATATCGTCGATTAGGCGTCTTGAAGCAGCCACGTACGGCGAAGCAAAAGTATTCCGATATTCCTCAATTAGTTCCTTACGTCGGGCAATTGGATCGCTCGCCGCTTGAATCTCCTTGCGAAATACGACCTCCACCGCACCTTCAGCGCCCATGACCGCTATTTCCGCCGTTGGCCAGGCCACTGATCGGTCAGCACCGAGATCCTTACCGCACATAGCCAGGTAGGCGCCACCGTATGCCTTACGCAGAATGACCGTTAGTTTAGGTACTGTTGCTGCGGAGTAAGAAAATAGCATCTTGGCGCCGTGACGAATGATCCCTCCATATTCTTGCTGCAAGCCTGGCATGAAACCGGGCACGTCCACGAAGGTCAAAAGCGGGATGTTGAATGCGTTGCAGAATCGGATAAAGCGTGAAGATTTGTCGGACGCGTTAATATCCAAGGCACCGCCGAGCACGCAAGGCTGGTTCGCAACGACACCCACGGAATGCCCGGCGATTCTCCCAAAACCGACCACGATGTTCTCCGCGTAGCTGTCAAGCACCTCGAGAAAGTCCTCGGCGTCGAGGGACAGGCGAATTACATCCCGTATATCGTACGGCTTTTTGGGGTCATCCGGGATGATCGTCTCGAATGCAGGGTTGTCAGATAGGTCATAATCCCCCTCGACATAGGGTGGATCCTCGACGTTGTTCGACGGAAGATAACTCAACAATCGGCGACAAATTGCGATGGCGTCGTCATCATCTTCCGCGATGAAATGCACGACACCCGAGTAACTCATTTGAGCCTCAGGGCCGCCTAGCTGATCCATCGTGACGATCTCACCCGTTACCTGTTTGATAACTGAAGGCCCGGTGATGAACATTTGTGCGCGTTTGGTTTGGATGATGAAGTCAGTGAGCGCTGGGCTGTAGGCCGCGCCTCCCGCACAGGGGCCGCAGATCAGGGCTATCTGTGGAACCAGGCCCGATAGCATAACATTCTGGTGAAACACGCGGCCGTAACCGGATAAGCTATCAATCCCTTCCTGTACGCGCGCCCCGCCAGAATCGTTGATGAAGATGAACGGGGTGCCCATCTTAAGGGATTGTTTCATCATCTCTGCGATCTTATCACTGTGTACTTCACCCGCCGCCCCACCACCCACGGTGAAGTCTTGGCTCGCTAAGTGGACTAAGCGTCCATCAACGTAGGCCGCGCCCGTAACGACCCCATCAGCCGGAAACTCTTTGTCCGCCATGCCAAAGAGGGTGGCCCGGTGCTTGGCAAACATTCCAAGTTCCTGCAGGCTCTCCGGATCGACCAGTCTGTCGATTCGTTCACGAGCTGTCAATTTTCCAGCTTCGTGCTGCTTCTTTATTCGTTCTTCGCCCCCACCTAATTGAATCCGCTTGCGTTCTTGATGAAGTTGACTCGTCTTACTCTTGGAAGTCATTGTCTTAACCTGGATACTGTCGTTGGATAGTGTTGCGACCGCGAAATCAGCGGGACGCCGTTAGCTGGGGCCCACCGTAACCTTATGTTGGCGGCCGTTAACCGTTACCGAATAGGAAACGGGCCCGCGCAGCGGCCCCGGCCCCGGCGGCAAAGCTTCACCAGTTGCTGCCGGGACGGCAGGAGTTGGGGGTTGTGGTGCCTTGCCGAGATTCTTAGGTCCATCCTTGCGTGACGGGAAGAACTTCTGGGCGACTTGAGGAAACATGGCGGCTGTCAACACGTCTTCATCGCTACCGTCGAATCCTGCAACGGCTGCAGCGCTCGCCTTGAGGGCTTCCCATTCCGGTTTGAGCAGATCCGCGGGTCGGCAAGTAATAGGCGGCTTTTTCGCATGTGCTTCGGCTTTTGCAAGCACTTCGGCGNNTAGTAGCCCAACATCAGGTCGGCGAATTCTCCAGTCAGCGCATTGTAAGGCCCCATCAGTACGTTGAAGACGGCCTGGGTGCCCACGATCTGACTTGTTGGAGTCACCAGCGGAGGGTAACCCGATATTTCTCGGACCCTTGGAACTTCGTCGAGCACCTCCTGGAGTCGATCGCCCGCGTCCTGCTGCTTGAGTTGACTCTCCATGTTCGAAATCATGCCGCCGGGGATTTGACTCTTGAATATGTCGGTCTCGACGCCAGTGATGTTCGAAAGAAACTCGGCATAGCGCGGGCGTATATTTGCAAAATAGTTCTTAATCTTGCCGAGTCGATTGCTGTCGAGTTCCGTCGTGTAGCCCATGCCCTCGAGCATCTCGACCAGGCTTTCCGTGGGGTTGTGACCAGGCCCCAATGAAAGGGAGCTGATTGCAGTATCCACCATGTCAGCCCCAGCCTCAATTGCCTTCATGAGGCTGACAAGAGTAACTCCTGTTGTTGCATGCGTATGGATATGCACGAGCACATTTGACCCACACTGATCTTTGATGGCCTTGACGATGTCGTATGCGGGTTTCGGTTTTAGCAGAGCAGCCATATCCTTGAGGCAGATTGAATCAGCGCCCATATCTAGCAGCCGCTTGGCAAGGTCGACGAACCCTTGAGTCGTGTGAACGGGGCTAATCGTGTAACATATCGTGCCTTGCGCGTGCTTGCCCGATTGCTTGACGGCGCGCATGGGCACTTCCAGATTGCGCGGGTCGTTGAGCGCATCGAATACGCGGAACACGTCAATGCCATTCTCGGCGGACTTCTTAACGAAGCGCTCGACTACAGAGTCCTCGTAGTGGCGGTAGCCAAGTAGGTTTTGACCGCGCAGCAACATTTGCAGCTTGCTCTTGGGCATTAGCTTCCTGAACGTTCGCAGTCGTTCCCAGGGATCTTCGTTCAAGAAGCGAATACATGAATCGAAAGTCGCGCCGCCCCAACACTCGACAGACCAATATCCAGCATTGTCGATATCTTCGCAGGCGGGCACCATGTCCGCGAGAGCCATTCGCGTTGCCATCAAACTTTGGTGAGCGTCGCGTAATATGAGTTCAGTAATCTCAATCTTTCGTGGCATGGCGGGAATATCTCAGAGAAAACATCATTGTCAACGCGGCTAGCGCGTGGGCGCTAAACATGCGCACCCTTGATAGTTACGGCGCGCAGTCTGCGCGATTCAGTGGGTTCGGGACGACTACGGCAAAATAAGTGTTATTTCAAATTCGAAAGCATTCGTTCAACGGACCGTATTGTGTTTCGGCATTGTTGCAGTTGGACGATTGCGAATAGATGCGCCCGCTGCTGAGGCAATATGGGCAAGACAAAAGAGGTCTTCTCAGGCTAGTTGCCCGGCTGGACAAAGAGATGCGGCAAAGTGAGGCGTTGACACCCCGTTATGCTTTCTCGGCTCGGATACGAAGTTGGGAAACTAAGTCAAACTGTTTCGTGAAACCCTATTGTGTCTACGGCCGCGAGCTTCACTCGAACTCAAGCCGGCGACTAACTCTCAGCTGCGGGTTCGCTGAACCAACGACAGAAATGAGAACGAATCAAATTGGTCATGCCGCTCGAGTACCCGCAAGACCCACTGTGCACGGAAGCGCGAGACGTTGGGGGGATGCCAGCTAACGACAGCTTAGCCTGAAGCTTTGCTATGCAACTTGAGTTAGCCTTTTTCGTAAGTAGCTTGAGCGTCGTACAAGAGAGTGCTGCCGCACGCGCTGCCAGAGGAACCAATTGACCCGCGGCAAGGCTCTTCTCCGGAGAATTCAGTAAGACCGGCGCGAAGCGCCTTGAGCATCGCGGTAGTAATTTGATGACCGCCATCCCGGCAGTTCGAGTCCGTGCAAGCAATCGTGAACAGCGCGGGTGCCGTGGCTACGACTACGACTCGCACGTACGAGGCCTCGCCTATTCTGAAATCACCACGGCGAAACGATAGCGACATACGCAGAGTCTTGAGCGATGGGACCTGTTCGGCCAAGCGAGGCGCGGCATCCTCGGCGCGTCTGCGCTCTCGCATGCGGTCCGCGGCTTCATTATTTCGACGATACATTTGAACCCTAGCTGCGACGAGTACCCCCCGCCGAATCGCGCCACCATAGCACCAATTGTGCCACCTGAGGCGAGTATCGCCGAAAACCGGTTTTGTCGGAACGACTAGCCGATAGGACTCACTGGTTGCACTAAACGACGACGCGTGCAACCCTCATTCCTTGCAATCGTTACTGGTACTCGGCTTCACTGCTCTCTCGATTTCTTGGGATGCGGATGGTCGTATGATCCGGCGACGGCTCCCGCGGTATCGTGCCGCGACTTTTCTCGGAGCTGCGACCCTTCGATGAAATGGACTGCATGATGCATCTGGTCGTATGAATTGAGAGAGTGCAATGAATAACCGCCTTTACGTGGGCAATTTGGATTTTCACACGACCGAGAATACGTTACAGGCAGAGTTCGCGCGTTGCGGCGACGTGGAGCAAGTGAAACTCGTGCTCGACCGAGAAACGGGTCGTTCGCGCGGCTTCGCGTTTGTGACCATGGCTGATGCCGCGGGCGCACAGAAAGCAATTGCTGAGATGAATGGCGTCACTCTAGACGGCCGAACCTTGCGCGTGAATGAAGCGGAAGATCGCCAACGCGGCGGTGGCGGTGGCTTCGGCGGTGGTGGCGGTGGTGGTGGTGGCGGCGGCCGCGGTGGTGGCGGCCGCGGTGGTGGCGGCGGCGGCCGCTGGTAGTCAAAGAAGTCTTCGAATGCGGGCCTTCGGTGAATCAACATTGGTTTCGTTGGCCCGCTGAAGTTTTGTGGGGACAATCAAACCCGTCGGACGCCAACTTCCCGTGCATTCTCGTCACATTCATGTATCGAAGTTGAGTTCTCTCCTTATCGGCATGCTTTCGTGCGGGTGCGGGCCCCATCCCAGCTCAGCAAGAGGCTTTCAGACATGGCCCTCAATCACTCCCGGCTGTGAACGGGTATTGCTCATTGTCGATGGGCGTACGGCTCCGTTTGAATATCGAACACTCGAGGTGTTTCACGGTCATTGGGACGAACCCGACAAAAACCTCAGAAATTGGATCATAAATAAAGCCTGCGCCGCTGGTGCCGACGCGGTCGTCAATGTTGTGGAAGCACTCGGGGTCAATGAGGACGGTGGCAAAGAGTGGAACATACACGGTGAAGCGGTGCTTTTCGATCGTAGGCGACCGCAAGCCGTAGCGCCGCTACAAACCCAGAAGTAAATGAGTGGACTTCGTTAGGCTGAGGCTCGCGAACGGGTCCGGGCACCGACTATGAAGCTCCCGCCAAATTCTCCCGCAACACGTCTACGCGGGTTTTGGCTTTCATTGACATAAGCCAGGCATCGTCAATTGGATTATTTTCAATGAGCGCCGTGGATATTGCAGTTATCGCAGACGTACTGTACAAAGGCGCGATAATGCGCTCGGGTCGGTGATGGTTGGCGACCGCTTCGACCAGACTATAGGGTAATCCCCATAGTCCCAGGAGGTATCCACCGACTTCGGCATGGCTCACACCGAAGTATTCTTGTTCCACTTCATGTAAGGGTCGAGCGTGGAGTTTTGCGTCCGATCGGCAATCTCGCCACTCACTCCCAAACGTCATCAGAAATACAACTTGCCCAAGATCTGCGAGCAATCCTGCGACGAATGCGTCCCCAGCGAGCGCGGTGCCTCGGGCAAGGCGCTCGGCCATTTGAGCCATCTTGAGTGCGTTTTGCTGGACATTATCTAAATCTCGTCCAATTGCCCTGGCAATTAGACTTCCCGGTTCGAATAGTTCGACACCCAGTAGCAAATTGCGAATCGTATTGATACCCAAGCGTACAACGGCAGCTCTCAGTTCGACGGTCTTGGCTCGACGCGTAAAAAATGCCGAGTTGGCCAGCTGCAACAGCTTTGCAGTTATCGCAGGATCTCGGCTGATTAGCCTCACCATATCCTCGATCGTGCAATTGGACTGTTGGAGTAAGGCGGACAGTTCTCGATAGAGCTTGGGAGCTGACGGCAATTTCGACACGCCACCCAGAACCTTGCGCATGGTCTCGTCGCTGACCAACGGCAACAAATTGGCCGTCTGGCAAATTAGGGCCCAAAGCAGCTTACTATCGAGCGGTTTATGCAATACCTGATGCGCCACGTGCAACGATTTGAATAACATTGCGTCGTCGGCGTGCCCATTTACGAGAATTCGAATGGCCTCAGGACACACTGTCTGAATTTTTTCGAGTAGAGTTACCCCATCAATTCCAGGAAGCCAAAAGTCCGTGATTACAACGTCGTGCGCGTCCCCAATCAGTTGATCCAGTGCTTCTTTGCCATTCGTAAACAGCGAAACTTTCAGAAAAGGGTCCGTTTCCAGCAATGTACGCTTGAGCGAATGAAGCGCGTGATGCTCATCGTCAATAAGCATCACCTTCATTGTCCGCCTCCGCCAATAACAATCTTAAATGAGAATTCTCGCATGCGGTGGCCATCCATTAGCCCATCGAAAATCGAGGGCGCACCAGTCGCACCTACGCCCCTAGTTGCACTTGGATTAAGCTCGATTGTGCCAAAAGCATGCCCTTCGAAGCCCTGAATGAATTGCAGTCACACTGCAAGCTGCAGTGAATACCGATAAAATTGCGAACTTCCACAGTTGGGCGGATTGTTTGGGTATTTTGTGAGCCTGGGCTGAATCGCAATCGTCCAGTGACCGTTTGTCCAAGTGCAGCCAGCCCTCGAGCTTGTTGAAGTGGCACCTAGTCAGTTTGGGGTGTCCGATGGGTTGAACTGGTCGGGCATGTCGGAAAAGAACGAACTTGACGTAATAGGCAAACGCGTTGGCAATTACATTGTCGAGCGCAGCCTGGCTAGTGGCGGCATGGGGATGGTTTTTGTGGCCAAGCATCCGGCTCTGGGCCGGCAAGTAGCCGTTAAATTCCTAGGCCGAGAAGACGACGTACCGCCTGATCATGCCAAACGATTTTTGGACGAAGCCTGCATTACGGCCAGTCTTCACCATCCAAACATAGTCGACATCTTTGATTTCGGGGAGCTTAATGGGCGCCTTTATTACGTAATGGAGTTGTTAGAAGGGCAGGATCTGGCAGGCGTAATCAAGAATAAGCGCGCATTTCCCGTCGATCAGATTCAAGTGTTTCTCGATCAAATTTGCGCAGCCCTTGAGGCGGCACATGCCGTTGGAATCGTGCATCGTGACCTTAAGCCCAGCAACATATTCGTGCTCAAAGGTCACCCAACGCGCCTCAAGCTCATGGACTTCGGTGTGGCTAAGGTCATGTCTGCCAGTGGCGACCGAACTCGCCAGGGGCAAATAATCGGCACTCCGCGGTACATGTCGCCAGAGCAGGCGCTGGGACAAATCGATCAAATTACTCCGCTAAGTGATATCTACTCATTGGGTGTGATTATTTACGAATTGCTTACAGGAACATCGGTGTTTGAGCACAATTCACCCATGATGCTCCTGGTGATGCACATTCGCGACGCGGTCCCGCC
>PMCK01000713.1 GCA_003154095.1 Myxococcales bacterium
CAGCGAGCTGAACTAGGTTCGTGCGGGGCGCTGCGCTTGACCCACGTTTTTGGCTGGGCTGGGTAATGCGATTGTGCGTTCGTATCGCGCCATTGATGCCCCCAGCGCAGCTTCAAGCGCTGGTACATAAGCCGAAATTGTCAACACCCGCCCCGCAATCCTCAGCCGACCCGCTCGCTTTCCAACATCGCTGAACAACCCGCACAGCCAAAGGCATTGGCGGCCCCGCTCATCTTACCTACGTGCCGACAGCTGCCAGCCCCCCTGCTCGAGCTCGGCATAGGCTGCTGTTCTCAATGATCGTCTCCTAACTGTGGAAAGAGCCGAGGCGCACCGAAGTATTTAGCGGCCTTGCACACTCGTTCCACGCGGCATTTTAGCCGGCGAGGTCCCGTCGATTGGCAGCAGGATCGTGAAGGTTGTCCCCTTTCCGACCTCACTTTCTAAGGTCAGCGAGCCGCCGTGCCTATCGACAACGACGGAATGGGCAATCGCCAGACCTTGGCCGGTACCCTTGCCCACCTCCTTAGTCGTGAAAAATGGGTCAAAGACTCGGTCGCGAATTTTCTCGGGAATGCCGGCGCCCGTATCGGTAATGGTAATACGCACAAACTTGCCCTGGTGGATCGTCCGCACCAAGATTCGTCCTTTCTCACCGCTATTGCCAACGAGGTTCTCGATTGCGTGGGCCGCATTGACTACTAAATTGAGGATCACTTGGTTGACATCGCCAACGTGACAGGACACTGGCGGAAGTTCGCCGAAGTCGGTCTCAACATCAGCAACGTACTTGTACTCGTTGCGGGCGATCGTTAGGGTAGCCTGAATAGCCCGGTTGAGGTCGGCTGGATGCTTCGCCCGACCATCAGGGTGGGCGAACTCTTTCATTGCGCTCACAATCGAGGCGATGCGAGCAATGCCATCCGCGGCCCGCTCGAACGCGCCAGGAGCATGTTCCCCAATGTAAGCCAGATCGGCGGCTTCCTCGGCCTCCTCTAGTTCTTGCGCGAGTTGTTGATGGCCCGGTTCGGTAAGTAGAATATCTACTGCCTGCCTATATTTTGCAACTAGACTCCTGGTGCTTTCGAACGATTCTAATAGGAATTGGATGCTGTCGCCCACGTATTGCGCGGGAGTGTTGATTTCATGAGCAATTCCAGCCGCCAATTGACCGATCGCTCGCAGCTTTTCAGCCTGCAGCAGCCCAATTTCTAGTCGCTTGATGGCCTGCAGATCTCGCTCAAGTTGCGCGTTTCGTTCCGCCAATTCCGCCGAGGCAAGCTCGATTGAACGTTCAAGCAACGCTCGATCGCTGTCGCTTTCGTGATATGCCGCATCGACGGCGGTCATGAAGGCAAGACACCGGGCATTGCTTGGTGGCTCATCCCCATAGCACTTGCGGATCTGGCGCTCGAGGAGCCTGTGCATGCTTAGTTTTCCGAGATTGTTGTTATTGTCATAGTCTGATTGTGAAGTTCACAATGGGCAGCTGGAGTAAACGGCGAGATTTCTCCGTATGAATAGAAACCGGTAAGCACCGTCTGTGTCCCCAGTACTCGCTGCACGCCCTCTACTTCCTCCTCTATCCGCTGCTTGAGGACGAGTTTTCTGCCAACACAGCTGATGAGGATGGCAAGGTCGGGCGCTCGCCCGCCCAATGCCTCATAGCAAATGCGGGCCGCGCCCGCCGCGCCGTCGAGTAAGCGGTCGAAATTGGCCCGCATCAGGCGCGCATAGTACCCAATTGGCAAGTCCCCTGCGAAGGTGAGACTTCGGGCTTCCCGATTGACGGCAAGGATTGTCCTTACGACGCCCTGATCCTCCAGTTGCTTGCGAACGCTGAGTGGAAATAGTAGGCCACTTGCGGGCAACCCGGCAGCATGCTCGCCCAAATATTTCTCATATAGGTCAAGCGCAGGTGACCCATCGAGTTCATAGAGAACATTCCCTTCCGATCGAGTAACGCGACGTTCGGGGCCAAAGGGATCCCAGCCTCCAAGTGAGCCATACCCAATCCGCAAGGATGAGCCGTATAAGCCGATGCCAACGACGCACTCGGTTGCACTGAAATTGTCAACGCAAACATGCGTGCGTTCAAACCGAGCTCCGTCGCCACATAACCCACCCGTTACGGAAACGTTTGGGGGGAGTCGCTCGGTAAGCCCGGCTACGAGCTCACTTCCGTTGACCTTCAAGCCATCGGATAGGACGAACACATGAATCAAGTCCTGAGCGAGTAGCTGCTCTGCGAGTCTCTGTCCCACCTGGACGCTGCCCGTCGTATCGGCCAAACTAACTTTCTTGCATCGCATTTGGCTGTTCTCGAATTGGAGCGCCGTGGCGACCAGCGTGTCATCAAGGACACGCGTCCCACAGATTTCGCCCGCTGTGGAGGCGCCTACCAAAACAGCTTTCGGCCATCGTTCGCGAAGACGCATCCAGATTTTCGGTTCGCGCAATTGAGCCGGTGCTGCGAATGCCAACACGAGCTGCGGCGCAACGCAGCTTCCACGCTCGGCGATAACTTGTGGCGATTGGTTTGCCGTCCATAGTTCCTGAGTAATTTGCATTCGACGCGGGCTCCAAATATTCAATACGGTCTCAATCGAGTTGTCTTGAGACTAAGCGGGAAATTTTCTGGAGCAGCCTTGAGACTGAGCTGCGAAGATGCTGAAAAAGTTAGCAGCCAAGGTCTGGCCATCGCGCGGTTCATCGTACAATGCAAGCGAATTCAAGCGTGGTGGGTCACCTACTTCCGAAGGCGCAGTGGCGGTTGGTGCGCCTTTCAAGAGGCTTCTTCCAGTCGATGGAACTGGGCTACGTGTTCCCGAATCAAGCCCGAGCTGCCGGAACCGGCATCGGCTATTTTGATGACAACCACCCCATCGGGCAACCCCCCCCGAGAGTCGAAGTTACATCAAAAATCAGCGGTGGCATCAGTTCGCCGGCCCTCGCATGACGACCCGCACGGGCACTTTGACTAAGCCTGGGCGAAAATGGCGAGCGCGTTCAACGAAGCTGGTTGTGACCTCGTACCCACGAGCTGCAAGCAGCGTTCCGTTGACCATCTTTAGATCAGCTGCGAGAACCATTCCTTCGCGAATCGCCGAAAGGGGTAGCTCCCGGATCTCCTCTTTTTGCACGCCGCTAAGTCGCAATTCTGCGAAGGCTTCGACGGTAGCGGAGTCATAGCTTTCTGGGCGACAGCGCAAATTGTCAATCGCACTCGACGCCGTGCTCCCAAGTGCTTCAAGAGAATCAAAGTCTGCGACCACCTTGAGAATGTGCGCCCCCCGATCGATGACTAGCTTGTCTGGGCCTTCGGGAGTCGTGCTGCTGCGCAAGTACTGTTTTGCAGCTTTTGCGAGGATGGCCCGAACCGCCTCCAGTCGCGGTATATTTCCAAGCAATTGCTCGGTTACGCCAGGCAGGCGACTCACCGCCTCTCTTTCATCCTCCGAGAGTGCTTGCCCGTAGTAAAGTTTCTCGACTGTCTCAGTGGGAAGCGTAATGCAAGCCAATTGCGAAAGCATGGCAGCCACTTCGACTTGCCAGCGTTCCGCCAGACCAAGCTTTGCCGCCAGTTCGCTAACGTGCTTCTTTACGCGCATTGCGCGCCCGAATGAAACGGGATTCGTCAACGAAAGGACGTCGACAAGTGTCTTGATGCTGCCGTGAAGCGTTTGCTCTAGCAACACACGCTCGGCTGTGACGAGGCGGTTTTGCTCCGTTGCCGCCTTAAACGCCAGACGAAGCTGATCGGGTGGGCAGGGTTTGCTCAAAAAACGAAAGATTTGCCCTTCGTTGACGGCAGCGATGGCTGAATTCAGATCGGCATGACCGGTGAGCAGCATTCGAGTGCTGTCCGGTGACAAACCACGTACTTGTGCGAGGAAGCTTGCCCCATTCATGCCCGGCATTTGCATATCAGAAAGCACCACTGCAAAGGGTCCATGGTTCTGAAGCTCCGCTAAACCTTCCGCGCCGCTGTAAGCAGCCGTGACCGCATATTCGCGACGCAAATGCAAGGATATCCCTTCGATTATTTGAGGCTCGTCATCCACACAGAGGATTTTGACTAGGGACATGGTTCTTGAGCTTTCAAAGACGGCTTCGAAGGTCGGTTCATTGTCTTGCGTCCTGTTGCCTAAGCGCGAGGCGTTGCACAATTTCCCGCCACCCCTCGAGTTTGTCGACGACACAGAGTTTTTCGAGGTACCCAAGGTCGAGGGCTCCATACGACTCTGTTGAACTCCGAGGCATGACGTGCTCGTGAACCAACAGATCGGCAACGTACGCCGCAGCTAGAATTCCGAAGTCTATGGTGTCCACACGACACGGCACATGATGATTGGCTACGGCCTCGATTACGGAATAAGGTAGTCCCCAGAGCCCGAGCAGGTATCCTCCCACTTCGGCGTGGGACACACCCCAAACCCTCTCTTCCGCGACATTCATTGAACAACCGGTGGCGTTCATCTCGAGCAATACTGTTGCCAGGTGTTCAGGGAGCTCGACCGCGATCAACAGTTTACCAATGTCGTGAAGGAGTCCAACCACGAAGGCGTCTTCTTTGGTTTGCTTATCGGAAAAGAAGGCCGACGCAACTTCACCAACCATAAGCGAATGTTGTTGAAGAACATCCATCGAAAAACCCAAGGGAGGCCGACTGTGGCCATTGTGTTGTTGAAACACTTCCACGGCGAGCGCCACGTGCTTGACGGTGGTGAGGCCAAGGTAGCGGACGGCTTCCTCAATTTTGCTTATTGAACGTGGTAACCTAAAGAATGCAGAGTTAACCACCTGCAGTATTTTCGCGCAGATGGCCATATCCTGCTTTAGTATCTCAGCCACCTCGTCCGTTGAGCTGTTCTCGCTTGTAAGGGCGACCATAAGTTGAGAGTACACACGTGGAAGCGAGGGCAGCTTGTCAATCTTGGCGACGGTTTGCTTGACGATATCGTCGTTGATGAGCAGTTGCAGATTGCAGGCGCGCTCAACGATGTTCTCAATGGTCCCCGGTTCGCTCGGTTTACTAAGAAACTGATGCGCAACGGGTACGGCGCGCAAAGACGTTTCGAGTTCGGAGTGCCCAGAAAGCACGATGCGAACCATGCGCGGATGCCGTTCCTGAACAATTTTCAGCAGCGTCGCCCCATCCATTTGGGGCATTCGCATGTCCGTAACGATGACATCGAACGGTTCTTTGGCGAGGATCTCCAGTGCGGCCTGGCCACTGTCCGCGAAACGCATATCCCAAAGTTTGCGTTGACGATGCAGCCGATGCCGCAGGCCCTCCAATATTTGTGGCTCATCGTCTACGAACAAGATCCTTCGCGTCACGGTAGTTCCGTCCTGTTTGCTGACACTTTGCCGGCTAAAGGCAGTCGAATGGTAAACGTGGTGCCCTTGCCGGATTGCGTTTGGAATGTCAGCGAACCGCCGTGCTTATCGACGACAATTGAACGCGCAATCGCCAGACCCTGTCCGCTGCCCTTGCCCACCTCCCTGGTCGTAAAAAACGGCTCGAAGACGCGGTCGCGGATATTCTCTGGAATCCCGCATCCCGTATCCGCGATATCAATGCGAATAGTGTCTCCCTCGCTCGCCGTTCGTATGCGAATGCGGCCCCGACAGCCACGCTCTCCCTCAGCAATGGCATGCGCCGCGTTAACGAGCAGGTTAAGGAACACCTGATTGAGATCCCCAAGGTGACATGGGACGAGTGGTAGTTCCCCTAATTCGGTCTCGACATCCGCAACGTCTTTGTACTCACCACGCGCAACTGTCAGCGTCGCCCGTAGCGCCCGGTTCAGATCAGCGGGGCTCTTTTCCCGTTGGTCGAAGTGGGCAAACTCCCTCATTGCGCTCACGATAGTCGAGATCCGCGAGAGCCCATCCACGGCGCGGGCAAATGCGTTGGGCGCGTTCTCCTGAATGTATTGCAGATCCACTGCCTCTTCTGCGTCTGTCATCTTCTTGCGCAGCGCTTCGTGCACGCTCGAAGGAGGGAGTTCCGCCTCCGCTTGTCGGTGCCGGGCTATTAGCCTCTGCGTATCCTTGAAGCTTTCGGCCAGGAAATGAATGCTGTCGCTCACGTATTGCACCGGCGTATTGATCTCATGAGCGATACCGGCGGCGAGCTGACCCACGGATTGGAGCTTCTGGGCGTGTCTCAGCTCGATCTCCATCTGGTGACGTTGTTCTACCTCTTGTTCCAGTTGCCGAAACATCGCGGTCAGTCGCTCAGTCTGTCTTTGCAATTCTTCGTTGAGTTGCCCCAGCTCAATGTTTCGTTGCTTGACTTCGGCTTCCAATCCAACTCGGTCCGTGACATTTCGGCACACTTCCGCGCCCGCGACGATGTTTCCGGTTTCGTCGCGAATTGGAAAGCAAGCGTTCTCCCAATACGAAGTTCCACCTTGTGCGTCGAACGCAGTTCGAAGCACCAAAGTCGTCTCGCCAGTCTCGAACGCCCTGGCAACTCCGCATCTTTCGCAGATCTTGATTCGCTTCTCGTAGGCCGAATGGCATTTCGATCCAGTTTGATCGCCGAAAGCAGCCCGCATGGCTATGTTTTGATAGATGATCGTGAATTCCCTGTCTTGAATCGTGATCCCATCCGGAAGATTGTCCAGGATTTGCGTCGCGTCAATTCCGACTCTGCGGAGCGTGGAGATGTCTCCCTTCTTACGCAACAGCGTCATGCGCATAATCTCCAAGGCATGAGGTCAAAGTCCCCGAACCTGCCAGGGACACACTCCAATAGATGAGGTAGGATTTCGCGAAACAAGGTTTCACGACATTCCCTACACTTATAGATTCGGGACGTCCCATTTACGGATCCACTTATTGATCATCGACCTACTTTTCGAAAACTTCAGTAGCTTGATCATTTCGTACGTCGGCACTTCGGCCGACGCACCAAGCAACGGCCTGCGACTGGGCATATTCCCTTCAATCAAGCTGGCTAGGCCGAATGCGAGATTAGCTAAGGCTTCCTCCAATTTAGCAGTTGCTGTAGCGCCTGATTGACCCCCGCAGACTTTGGGCTGGGGATTTCGGCTAGGTTGGCAGGTCGACGGCCTGAGACGCCATTAATTGTTGGCACATTGGAACCGATCGCGCGATTTCACCGAGTTTCAATCCAAACGACCTTGGAATTTGCCTTAGAGGCTCGCAGTTCCCCACCGCGAAGTTGGGCCTTCGGCGGCGCCCATCGTGTCCGTGACGACCTTTGAGCACTTACCTTCGTTAACTTCGGGTTCAGCGGTACGTACTGACTCCGTTAGAAGCCCTCAGTCGGCCGCAAAGTCACGCCCGCAGCGACCCAAAGCGCGGTCCCGCATGGCTTATGATGGGGCCTTTCACTAAGCTGCAGCTCGACCAAGATTCGCGTGATCTTGACTAGGTCGAGTTCTGGCTCAGACGCGGTAACCTTGTCTGCGACTGCTGCTGACCTCACAATGAAGGTCGATGGATGTCTTGGTCAGGATCATGCGCGTCGTGGTTCGCGGAGCGGTGCGCTTCGCTGAAAAAGCTCGTCTTGAACTCGAAGCGGATGCTCTGGGAACCCGAAGATGCTTTGGAGGCAATTCTGTCCGCCCCTAGCGTCACAAAGTCTATTCGGTCAACATCTCGTGGGCGAACCAGTGCACGAGAAACGCTCTACGTCATCGTGGGCGTTAACTTCCTAGGCATTCCAATCTACACGAAGGGCCAAGATGCGAGTGCGACACAACGCGAGAAACGATCGAACGCCATGCCTTACGTGTCGGCAGCAACAGGCAACAACGCAACAGTTGGCAACACGCCAATCGCGCCACGACGCTGCGCGGCGCTGGGTCCCCCATCTGCGCGTAACGGAGCCCGTAGGGCGGAGCGAGCACAGATTTGGCGGGCCCCGCGGGCGCGGAGCAACGCGAGCACCCGCGGCCTCTCACTCGACTCAACCCACGGGGGCACCAAAACAACCGCAGCACCCGATACCCCAGCCGCTCAAGCACCCGAGTGCGCCGAGCATCAGCGGCCACGCGCTGACGGTGGTAGCCACCGTTCACTTCCACGACCAATTTCACAGCGG
>PMCK01000485.1 GCA_003154095.1 Myxococcales bacterium
GGCCACACGCCACCGTCACTGGGCCGCTGGGACCTGTCCCGGTGCACTGGCACGGTGGAGCACACGACTGGCCCGTCAACGTGAAGACAGAGTCGCTGCACGAATAGATCATGTAATCCGAGCCGCACGCCGTCTGGCCACACGCCACCGTCACTGGGCCGGTGGGACCTGTGCCGCTGCACTGGCACGGTTCACTGCCGGGGACGTCCCCACAGAAGACTTGGAACGTGTCCGAAATCGTGCCGCAGAAGGCGCCCGTGCAGGACGGCAGGTAATAGTTGTCATGAACCGCAATCTGGAGCGTGTGGACGCCAGCCGTTGCGCAGTGGTAGCTGGCGGTCGTGCCGGTACCGAAGGCAGTGCCGTCCTCTGACCAGGTGATGACCGTGTCAGTGGCGTTGATGGGCGTGCCGTCGGTGTTGGTGGCAGCCGTTGCCGTCGCGGTCAGTGAAATCGACGAACCCACCGGAACCTGGGCAGGATTGGCCATGTACTCCGAGATGCCGGCGCACGTGTGGATGTTGCTTGTGCCGCAAACACTCACCGTGGCCAGGTCTTGGATGCTACCGATTGGGCCGTTGTTATTGAGGACACCATCGCTGTCGTTGCACACTATGCTGGTCTGAGCCTGGCTCGGGAAGCTCTGGGGGCTGGCAGACGCCGTAATGTTCGCAACGTCACCCTTGCAAGAGCCGCCCGCGCTGTCCGTTCCCGTCAACTCTAGGGTGCAATTGTCGCCGACCTTCATGCCGCCGATGACACCAGATATCACCATGCTGTTCGTGACATTCCAGGTGCCTGATTTGGTGTAGTCAGGGGTACCGTTTCCGGGGCTGGCTGGGGGGGTGTAGCAGGTGAGCGCGAAGTTTACCGAGTTGAGCGTTTCACTACCGCGAAGCGTGATCGCCATGTTGACAATGCCCAGCCCGTTCGAGTCTGTGCCCTTGTTCGTGACCTTGTCAGTGCTGCCGCCACAACCGTTCAGCACCAAGAAAGCGATGACCATCTGGCCCAGTCTGCTGCGTAAGGTTTGCATGATTCCCGCCCTTGTTCCGCTTCCCTACGGGCAAGCAGCCCGGGAGCGAATTGTCACAAATGATACAAAAAGCGCGCCAATAGCACTTCGTCACCGAATGTTAGCCGACAAGCAAGCTGCTCACAGAAAAGGCGATTGGTCCGCAATCAGCAATGTGACGGTTTGGTGTCAGACCCTCACTCGCCTCTGACTATCGGAATCGAGTTCCGATTTTCGAAGCCCGCCGGTCGCCGCTCAACGGGCCTATTCGGTCGCCAAACGCGCCGGAGGCGCCATTCCGAAAACCGAACGACAATCGCACCCAGCCGCGCCGCGAGCGTGAGAGTGAAGCAACGACATCCAGGCATTTCACAGCCCGATTCGACATTTCGCGGTGAGCATTTCGATGTCGTGCACGGCACTGGCGCGCGGCGGCGTCCCCGAAATGAACTCCGGCTTGGGAGCGGCATACGTGTTTGCACCGCAAGCACCAGCCCCCGCACCCATCCCCGCTTCGCACTCTGGCTACTCGCTGGGATACTCGCGATTGTGGGTGCCGCACTTGTGACCAAGCGACGGCGGGTTGACGTGGTCGCGACGTTTCGCGAGTGACCTGTCTGTGATGCAGATGCACTCCGCGGTGATGCGCAGGTCGTTCAATTCTTGCTCATTCAGTGACCCGAACGTTTGAGATTCACCCGGGGCGCAAGCCGACGCTGAAGCCGCGGCCCGATATTACGCCGAACGCAAACCAGATGCGGCGCTTGCGTTCGCGGCAGAACTGGACCTGCCGTTGCAACCATCGAACGATCCCCCACAGCTATCAAGCGCACCTCCACGGAACTCGACGCGCGGCGGATTGCTAAGCATATTTCAAGACTTAGGAATTTTTCGCCGGGAACTAACTCATGGGTCTCGGCGCTGTCGAGTGTCAAACGCTTAGATTTTGCCGAGGGCGGCTGTTGCGGAAATGAAGTTAGAAATGTTCACATCTCCGAGGTAAGGGCTATGACCCAAAACACCGCTACCAATCTTGTCAAGGGGCGGCGTTTGCGCCTCGAATACTCGTTGATGAAGAACTCTGGTTTGGTTGTTTCGACGAGCAGGCCGCCGAGAAAGCAGCAGCCAGCAGCATGGCCGCAACGGCGGGAGCCTGTCGGCAACCTAGCGGCAATTGCCTTCCGGTGACATGGTTGGATGTCCGCTGTCCGCGAGCGAGAGATACTCTACGTCCCAAATCCTTCATACACGACGAGTATCGCCACACAGGCAATCACAGCGAGTAGCACCGAATGGGCGAGTATCCGCTTCCATGGCGCCGAATTAATTCGACCGAGAGCGAGCCCGAGACACGCTGCCAGTGGAACCGATATGGGCAGCAGGTATCGCGGATTGAGTACGGCGTTGTGATCGTAGGCGTAAGCGATTGCGAATAAGCCGGGGAAGATTGTGCCGAGCACGATTATTGTCGGCAGCACGAGGGAACCCTTCGATTTTGAATAGCCCGATCGTGTCGCGAACCTATAAGATGCTTCGCTGCGCGTCCCATGGCTTCCAAGAAGAAGAAACCCGCCCCCTGGCCCTCTCGCTTGCCCTCCCTCGACGTCGTTGCGCCGGCGCTCGGCATTCTTTTCACGGTCTTGCTTGTTTACATGCCGGCAATGACCGCGAACTTCATCTGGGACGACGATCTGTTTTTGACCGCGAACCCGGTGATTTCCGCAGCGGATGGACTTTACCAGTTTTGGTTCGCGCCGAAGGCTGCGTTTTATTTTCCGCTCACCTCGAGCACGTTCTGGCTTGAATACCGATTGTGGGAAATGCCTTCACCGGATTCGCTTAACGGCTACCACATCACCAATATCGCGCTGCACGCGCTGGCGGCGATCCTGCTTTGGCGCGTTTTGCGCAGGCTCGCGATTCCCGGCGCGTGGCTGGCGGCGATGATCTTCGCAGTGCACCCTGTCTGCGTCGAATCAGTCGCGTGGGTTGCCGAGCGCAAGAACGAGCTCTCGCAAATCCTGTTTTTCCTAACGTTGCTCGCATATTTCGATTTCGAAACGACCAACCGCCGGAAGATGTACGTCTTGGCGGTCGTGTCGTTCGCGCTCGCCCTGCTGGCGAAAACATCCGTGGTGATGCTGCCGTTCGTGCTCCTGCTCGTGACATGGTGGCAGCATGGTTTCAGCGGACTGAAGAATGATCCAGTCACGAATCCGAAGGACCGCGACCTCTTTAAGGCTACGAATGGGATCATCGGTGCGGTCGGCGTTATCGGCGGTCTTCTCGCGCTGCGATTTCTGTTTAATTTGAACGACCACTTTCATGCGATGCACGAAAACCCAAACGACCCGGTGATTTTTGCAACCCACATGTTCAAGCAGGGGCATCTCGATCGCGAGTTCTGGTTTCTCTCTGTGTTGTGCATAGCGAGCGGTGTTCTTGGCATCGCCGGTGGTGCGTACGCAGGGCGATACAATCGTCACCTCGCGCGCGCGCTGGCATTTTTTCAAGTCGCAGTGCTGCTTGGCGTGACGACGGTTTGGCTCGAGAATTGCGCGATCGGTGCCGAAGATATTCCGATCGGCGCGTTTCCATCCCGGCTTGCCAACGCAGGGATGGCCATCTGGTTCTATGTGTTCAAGGTGATCTGGCCTCTGCACCTGCTCGTCATCTATCCGCGCTGGAGCATTCAGCCGCCGGGGTTGTGGCAGTTTTGGGGTTGGGCGGCGCTGGCTGTGTTGTTCGGGGTCTGCTGGCGCTATCGCAACGGTTGGGGCAAACACGTGCTGTTCGGTTCTGGATGTTTCGTAATCACAATCCTGCCCGCCATCGGACTAGTAAGAATGTCTTATATGCGTGTCGCGCTTGTGGCAGACCATTTTCAATACCTGCCGATGGTTGGTTTAATCGCATTGATTGTTGGCGGGGCGGCGACTTTGTACAAAAGGGTCGGCAACCAATTCCGCCCGTTTTTGGTGGGCGTGGCGTGTGTCGTCATTGGTTCATTCGGCTATCTCACGCGTGCGCAAGCGTCCATCTATCAGGGCGAGGAATCGCTCTGGAAGCACACGCTCGCCGGAAATTCGGATTCGTGGCAAGCGCATAATCATTACGGTGCCGTCCTTTATCAGAAAGGGCAATTCCACGAAGCGATGTTTCATTTTTCCGAGGCTGTGCGTTTGAATCCGGCAGACCCCGAAAGCCACTACAACCTCGGTCTTACTTATGTGACGAACAAGCGTGTGGACGAGGGCATTGCGCAATTTCGCGAAGCCGTGCGAATCAAGGGCGACGAACCCTCAATGCGCGCCAATCTCGCCAACGCGCTCAGGGAAGCGCACCGTTACGATGAAGCAATTATTGAGTACAAGGAGGTGCTCAAGCTCAGCCCGGACGACCCGGACTTGCACAGCGCACTCGGTTACACGCTTGCACAGGTAGGCCGACTCGACCAAGCCATCGTCGAATTTCAAACGGCACTCAAGATCGCCCCGAATACGCCGGACGTTCTTCAGAATCTTAGAGCCATCTTGATGCAAAGAAAGCCACAGTCACAATCGGGCGCGCTGTAAGGGGGCGCCGGTTCGTTCGCACAGGTCGATGCCAGCATGGACCACACTTACGGGGTGAAGACGGTGGGACTCTGTTGCCAAAGCTCGAGGGACATGAAGAGGTATTGTCCGCCAAAGGAATGCATTTCGGGGATTTTGAATTACAACTGGAATCGTGACCCCCGAGCCCGGCTACCCCGAGAGTGCGGAGACTCGAAAGGTGCACCACGCGGGAACCATCACATTTTGCAGCGACACGATCTACCTCGCCAAAGCACTCGAAGGTGAAACCGTTCTTCTCGAACTGACCCTGTCACCTACGTGACCGGTCTGATCTGTTACCAATGTCCCAGGTTCTTCACGCACCGTTTAAAGTCGCCCCGGAGGCTCGCGTGAGCCCGGACAAGACTTTAAAGTCGACCGGGGGGCTCACGTGAACCCCGGACAACACTTTAAAGTCGACTTGGAGGCTCGCGTGAGCCCCCGACCAGATTCTAAAGTCGCCCTGGAGGCTCACGTGAGCCTCCGATCGACTTTGTGATTCCATCGTGACGAGAGATTCAGCCTCGGCACACACGGAATTCCCGTCACGCTGGCTGGCGCCGGCCTCCAATACGACTTTCGAGTTCGATCCGGGGCTCACGCGAGCCTTCTTGATAATACGTGACAATATGTGGGAGGCCCGCGCGAGCCCCATTGAACACTTTAAAGTCGACCTCGGGGCTCGCGTGAGCCTCGGAAAGACTTTTGAGTCGCCCTGAAGGCTCACGTGAGCCCGGAAGAGACTCTGGAAACGTACCCAGGATGCAGCCTCTCCGTTACGGGTGGGAGGGAACTCGGGCGCTTGAACTGCTCGAGCTTGCTCGCGACGAGTGGGTCACTCAGGAACGAGCTACGGGCAGCGGACGAACGGCACGTGTCCGCGTGCCGTCACGACCCCAGCCATTTGATCACCGTTATTGTTTTGCCGACGCTCGAAAGGACGAAAGCGCCACGGCAATGAGTGCCGTTGCCAAGAGCGCAATTAGCCACCGGGGCGAGGCTGGGACTGGTGACGTCTGTGGCTGCGGCCAACCCAAGTCTTGCATCAGGGGTAGCGCCAAGCCTGGATCGTGTTGGGCCTGGACGTAATCAGGCCGCATCATTGGCGAGGGGACGAGCGCCGTACTGAAGTGATTCATCGAGGAACCGACTTGCACTGGATTGGGTCCGTAGAGCCGAACGAGGCCATGGTTCAGTCCCGCCGTGAGCGACGCGAGCGCGGCTGCGGTCACTTGCGAACCCGTCCAAAGTAGATTGGGCTCCGATTTGCACGCTTGCACGCGCTGAGCGTCGGTCATGTCCTTTAGCGAGGAGGGAGACGCGCCGAATTGTTCCAGGTTGAGCAAGTAAGCGTCATCCAGGCCCGCGTACTTCGCTCCCGTCGTGACATCGACGAAACTGTGGAATCCGAGACCGTGACCGAGCTCATGCGCAATGATCGAGACAAGATCGACGGCGTTCGAGGGACCTTTACCGTCAAGACCGTAGTACCACGGGTTGTTCGAGAAACAGGCTGCGGTACCGAGGGCGCTGTTGAACGTTGCGGTTATTTCTGAAGAAGTGGGGCTGAGATCCTCGCCCGCTAGCGCATTGGCCAACGCGCCCGCGTACGAGGTATTCGCAACTGGGGCGTGGGGAAAATTCTGAAACACCGCAACAGTGCCCGCTTGACCCAGAACGCCCGAGTTGGCCGAGCAAGTAAGCGATGCCCATTGAGCGTCGACGTCGACTTCGACCTTGCTCTGCAGTTGCGTAGCCCAGATCGCCGCGGCCGCTTGAAATGCATTCATGCGGGCCTGACCGAGCGTCGTGGCATTATTGCCCCCGACACGGGTGAACGGCGTCGGATCGTTGAAGCCCTGCCCAGCCGCATCCTTGTTGATAATCACAATCGGCGCCGTCGCGTGCGCGGCAGTCGCTGAGAGAACGAGCCATGCCGAAACTAATATCGGGGTGGCGCGAGTCATCAATGCGTTCCTGGCCCGTCGAGACACGTTGTCGAGATGCCACCGTCGCTCGACGCCTTGATTACGACGTAGCTCTGCGAGGTTCCGTGCAAATCGATGAAGGTTCCTTTACCCGAAGGTAGTGCTTGCAAGACGGGCGCAGTTGCAGCGGACGTGGCACTAGCCTGCGTGGTCTGAGGGGCCCGCAGCGCGGATCCAGACGGAAGCGGGACGAACATTCGCTTACTCGGATCCCAGTTCGCAACCATTGCCGGTGATTGGGACCTAACGCTCGCGCTCTGGCCCGAAGTCGTTCGCTGTGCGCCGTGACAAGATACTGCCGTGACGGATGCGGCCGCTAGAACGAGAACAGAACTCCGGGTCTCGGCAGTGCGGAACGCACGCGCGATAATGGCAAAATGACGAGCCGGACACGGGCTTCGCGTGGTAGATCCGGGTCGTTTTGCGGGGCCCAATGCCATTCGGACCCGCGTACGCGCGGCCTGTTGCAGGACTGAGACGCCCGGGCAAATTCGCGGTGGCACTCTCGACCTCCGCATTCACTGGTCGGTCACCAGGGTTGACGGCCACTCGACTTGTAGCGGGCCATCGCCAAAAAGTTTCACCGATGTCATGAGCCTATACTTGTTCGGTGAGCCAGGCTCACTCAATCACCGTGCCACCTACGCCTGCTCGGACTCCAGGTACTGAACCACCCAGTTCGGGCATCGTGTCCGGCCAATCGAAGTCAGGCACGCATACGTTCGACCGATTGCCGGATAGTTTGCTCGAACGCTGTACTTTGATTGCGCCCCTTGGCAAGGGTGGAATGGCCGAAGTATTTTTGGCAGCGTGTGACGTTACGCCACATGAGCGCCGCCCCGTAGTAATCAAGCGGCTATACCCGCACTGGGGCGACGATGCGAGCGTGGTTCAGATGTTCATGGATGAAGCTCGGCTGGTCTGCTGCCTTGAACACGAAAACATAGTAAAGACGCTAGAGGTGGGGACCATTGGCGGACACTGTTGTATCGCAATGGAATACTTAGAAGGGCAACCTCTGCAGCGCCTGATGCGCCGCACTTGGCGTTCGGGCGGACTTTCGATTGACCTTGCGGTCTACATTGCGATTCGAATTCTCGAGGCACTGGAGTATGCGCATGAAGCTAGGGATCATCAGGGCCGTTCACTCGATATCGTGCATCGCGACATCTCGCCGCATAACATATTGGTCACAAATAGTGGCCTAGTTAAGGTGCTCGACTTTGGAATCGCCAAGGCTAAGAGCCACGAAGGCCGCACTGCCGCGGGTCTGATTAAGGGCAAATTCGCGTATCTGGCTCCTGAGCAGGCTTACGGGCAAAGCATTGATCGTCGCGCCGACATTTGGAGCACCGGCGTTGTATTGTGGGAAATGCTTTGTGGGACTCGGCTGTTCAGAGCCGACAACGAAGCGGCGACATTGCGAGCCACGTTGCGCGCGGAGATTCCTGACGTTTCCACATTGCGTACCGAGGTTCAGCCGGCATTGGACCAAATCATTTCACGCGCCTTGCAACGGCATCCCAACTTACGGTACCGCAATGCGACGCAAATGAAGCATGAACTGCAGAGCTACCTCACTTCGCTTCATCAATGTCCGACCAGGGCGACGTTGGCGAGTTTAGTTCGTGACCTGTTTCCAGTAGAAATTGCGGAACAGCAACGATTGGCTCACGAACTGACGCAAACTCAGAATTACACAGATCCGGAGACACCTGAAGCATCGGTGAACACCCATCTAACGCCCGGCATTGGCGCCACGTCGATTGAAGTCTCGCACATCGATGGCCTGATGCGCGAACTTGCGCAGCCGCATCGCATGCCGCTACGGGGTATCCTTGTCGTACTATTCGCGTCTGTTGCAGTTACTTCGTTTCTGGTCTCGTTCCTTTTTGCCCACTTCAGTCGTTGGTCCACTGCGCGATCGGTCACGAACAAATCGTTGGCGAGGGCAATGCCTGTGTCGACAGACGTCATCCTCGGACCCGTTTCGATTGAGGACGACAAATCCACGCCCGAACTTGCCGCTAGCGTCGACACGAGACCTGAACCCAGTGTTGGCCCGATAACCACGCTTCCACGAAACGCGTCGGGAGCTTCGGGAAACCCGGTAGGGCAGTGGCATTGGGCAGCGGGCGCGCCATCGGCACGGGCACCAAACGCCGTAAGAAAACCCGCCAAGCAAAAGACTTTACCCCCCACCCGCAACTACGGGATTTAGAGTAACTGATTCCAGCCACCTATAGGCGCGTGGCACCGGAATTGTTATCTTCGCGTTCCAGGACGCTCCGCAAGGCGGGACGTTCCGCCCCTTCGGCGCAACGGCAATCGACGTCGGATTAACCGCGCCGCCAACGGTGGACTGCACGCCGACGCCCTGATCACGTAGTCAAACATACGCGGCCGGCGGATCTAGCCGGTCGGCATTTCTCGGATGCAACGGCTTGCGAGAAGGCTTTAGCGGATGTTGCCAATCGCTACACCGTGGAATTTCGCTACACGAACTCGGCGGGCCGATATCACCGCAAATTTACCCCGGCCCCGGCGTCAGTGAACGCGCCGGTTTGCGCATTCATCAGAGCGTGCGGGTTTGACATTCGACAAACAGCTCGCGGGAAATCACCGTCACCTTATTGGCACGGCGCTGTTCGGGCATCGTCATTGGGGAGTGCCAAATAAAAA
>PMCK01000166.1:0-4306 GCA_003154095.1 Myxococcales bacterium
GAACCGACGGGCAATCTCGACCCGCAACTGGCCGTCGATATCCTGGGTCTATTCGAGGATATTCACTCAACGGGGGTGACGGTGATGTTTGCGACTCACGACCGGTCATTGCTCGATATTCGACCGCGCCGCGTCGTCGTCTTGGATGAAGGGCGCGCTTTCGACGTGCCGCAGGGGCTCGAGGGCGCTGCCCTGGGGGCCGCATGAGGTCTAATCTATGAACGCTTTCGACCGAGCCTTTCGAGCCATGCGCAGCGATCTCGAAGTGCATCTGCTCAGCATCTTTTCCGTGGGTGTGGCCTTCGTTTGCCTGGTGACGGCGATGCTCGTCGTGGTCAACGTGCAGCACGTGCAAAACCGGTGGCAACACATCGGCAAACTCAGCGTGTACCTGAACGCCAATACCGCACCCGAACGCATTAACGACCTGGACGCAGCGCTGCGGGCAACGCCTGGGGTATCGGGTGTCCGCTTTGTCCCGAGCGAGGAGGCGCGCCGCGAATTGATGAGCGATCACGGTGACGACACGTTAGCGGCGCTGCCCGAGCAGGCCTTCCCCGCGTCGCTCGAAGTGGATACGCAAGAATCGCTGACGTTCGAAGCCCGTGAGCAAATGGCCAAGCAGCTCCAGATTTTGCCGGGCGTCGAGAGCGTCGAGACGTATGCCAATTGGTCGTCCAAGTTGGCGACCGTATTCTCGGGAGGCGTTACCGCTGCGGCCGTATTGGCACTCATCGTGCTCGGAGCCGTCGTGAGTGTCGTGTCGTCAACGATTCGGATGGCTTTGCAGAAGCGGCACGTGGAAGTCGAGGTGCTCAAGTTAGTCGGCGCGACCGATAGTTACGTGCGCGGGCCATTTATCGTTGAAGGAGCCGCGCAGGGGGCTCTCGGAGCCGTCGTTGCGCTCTCGCTCGTCGGCGCGCTCTATTCGTTCGTTAGGGGAACCTTCGAGGCCCATCTAACCGCCCTTTTGGGCGTGAACATTAGCTTTCTGCCGTGGACGCTGAGCGCGGGTCTGCTCGTAGGCGGAGCGGCGCTCGGCGCGGGTGCGGCTTACTTGAGCCTCCGAAGGCTGTTGGTCGTGTGATGCGGTGGGACAAGATCCAATCCGTCTGGCCATTGCTCGTTGCCGCTTTGGCGACAATTCCTTCAAGTGCGGCCGTGCCCCAAACGCTCAGCGACGTCGTAGGCACACTCTCGCGCAAGAGCAATGACAACGCTTCGGTTGCCGCCCAACTCGATCAAGCGGCGGCCCAGTTGGACGCCGGTGAACGCAAGGCCAAGGAGTCATTCGAGGATGCTCGCCGGGAAAGTGCCGACGTGTCTGCGCGGCTAATCGCCCGCGGACGCGCATACGTTAGGATGACGCGCGCAGGCCTTTTGCCACTAGGTGGCGGATTCGACCAGTTTCTGTCGCGCGCGACTCGAATCGAACGCTGGCATCACGCTCTCGAACGCGATGTGACTCGGCAGCGGGAACTTCAGAAGTCGATTGTCGACCTGGGTAAGAAACTCGAGACCTTGAGTCGAGCGCGTGGTCCTCTCGAGCTCAAGCGCGCCAGCGCGCATGATTCCGAGGCGGCGCTCACCGATGCCCAAGAGCGCGCGCTCGCATTCGAACGAGCCTTTGCCGGGAACAAAGACGGTCATACCGCAATTTATGGCGCAAATATGCCGTTTGGCGGTCCGGGCGTCATCAGTGATTTTCAGTCACTCAAGGGACACCTTGCATTTCCCGTCGCGGGGCGCGCAGTAATCGTGCGCGCCAAACGGCGTGGTGGCGGCGGTCTCGGGCTAGAGATGCGAGTGCCCGCAGGGTCCTCAGTTCAAGCTGTCTACGGCGGCCGCGTTGCGTTCGCTGAAAAGTACGCGGACTTCGGTCGCACCATCATCGTCGACCACGGGAACAACTACTTCACTGTCTACGCAGGACTAGACTCTGTACGGGCTCGCGTCGGTGAAGACGTTACGGCGGGTTCTACCCTAGGAACCGTCGGCGATGCCGGGCTGTACTTCGAGATACGCCGTTCGGGGGATACGATTGATCCCGCGCCGTGGTTTGGGATTTAGTTCGCCCTGAATCGGCACCCGAAGCTGCCGCCGCGCCAGCATGTGATTCTGCAGCATGCCCCCTGCAGCGGCATCGGCACATGAGCGACCGCCCGCCAATGTTGGTGCGTCCGAGCTACTGAACGCTGCACGCACCTGCAACGCGCTCGCTGCGGGCCGAGAGCTCTTGTGTGGCTGTCTCGTATGTTCCGTATATCAGAATCGAGATCGGCGATCCGAAAATGAGATGTTCCCCGCGCGCACGCGGAATGGACCGCAATTCTCAACCGACCACCGCCAGAAATGAGATGTTCTCATTTACGTGCGGATGGACCGCAATTCTCAACCGCACCAACGCCAGAAATGAGATGTTCCCGCACGCAGATGGACCGCGATTGGGCGTGACCATGATGGAAACGATCCTCATGAGGAATAGCGTTTTCGATCATTGACGGTTCTGGTGATTGTACTAGTATCGACACGTCGTAGACAGATGCGGGACGATCGGAAGCGCGGCTTACACATCGTCTGTCCAGAATCTGGCGGCGACGCCGGAAGATCTTGGTGACCCGCGGTTCGAGACAGTTGTGGTAGGCGCGTGGGCGGCTAAGTCTGAACAAAGAGGAGTACGTAGGATGAGATCGTTGGCCACTTTATTAGCTGAGATGGCGCTTGCTGCCGTTGTTTGCCCAATTGGGCTCGGTGCCTGCGGAACTAACAAGACTACGGCAAGTAACACGGGTGGCAGCGCGTCAACCGGCGGCGAGAGTTCGGCAGGCGGCACCAGCAGCGGCGGCGATACTGGTGGCAATACCAGCGGTGGTACTAGCAGCGGCGGCGATACTGGTGGCAATGCCAGCGGTGGTGCTAGCAGCGGCAGCGATACCGGTGGCAATGCCAGCGGTGGCGTCAGCAATGGTGGCACCAGTAGTGTTGGCGCGAGCAGCACCGGTGGTTTGGCTAGTTGTACGGCCCCAGTGGCCGTGCCAGATGCGCTCATGACCGACTTCTCTGAACTCGCCGATGGGTCTTCAACGTCGGGTGGCGCGCAGTTGAAATGGGGCAAGGCTTCCAAATCCTTAACGGGCGGCACGTTCGTCTACGGCCAAGACACAGCGGGTGCCGATTCACCACTTGGCACCGTTGCCAGCGGCGCATTGAACATCACGGCAAGCGTCGCGTCCGGTCACTATGGCGGGTTTGGTTTTTACTTTGGCCCCAATTGTGGCTCGGATGCCTGTGCGTACAACGGCTTCTCATTTTCCATCGCGGGCTCAACCGGTGGTACGGACGTCGATATTCAGATGCAGCAAGTCAGTGACTACCCGCTCAATGACAGCAATAAGGGTATGTGCGACTACGGAGACGCTGGCGTCAGCTACGACAGCCGGTGGAATTACTGTACAAATCCACATGTCAAGTTGAGCACGCTGCTCCCTTCCGGCGTTACCGCCGATCCGCAGGTCGTGCAGGTGCCGTGGACCGCCCTTACCGGTGGCAACCCGGTAAGCAACCTTGATTGTACGATGCTACTTGGCATTCAGATCCAATTCAACGCCGTCTCCGGCTCAAGTGCCGTCAATCTGACGCTCGACGATTTGACGTTTTATAAGTGAAGGTTCTTGCCTGCGAGCTAAAGGGAATCCTCGATCGTTCTCAGAAGTGGCGTCGCTGAATCCTGATACCCGAGTGGCAGCGACATTGGCTACGAGACCGTGATCTGAATCGTTCGAACCGGGAATTGGAGGAGTTGGACTAAAACGCGTCGCGTCCCTTTCCGCGGAGGCCCCCTGCAATGACTCGAGTTCGAAATCAGGTTGCTGCTCTCATAACAATTAACGTTGGACTGCTGGTCGCTGTGCAAGCGAATGCGGCTTGGCAGAACAGCTTCGCATTCGGTTCCACTCTGCAAGGGGACCTCTACACCCCCACCACGTTAGCCACCTCGCCCGCGATCCTTGTCGCGATACATTACTGCACCGGGACGTCGGCAAGCGCACACGGTTGGTTCGACTCCTACGCTAACACTAACGGCTTTTACATCATCGCGCCCAATGCGGGAAAGCAATGTTTCGATTCCAGCGCCTCTCGCTCTGGCGACAGGGCAGCCATCGTCACGATGGTAAATTATCTGATCACGAACAAAGGCGCCGACAAGAACAGAGTCTTCTCCGCAGGATTCTCTTCGCGGCGCCACAACAGCGACGACTACGAGTCAATCGGCGACTGGCGGCAGCGGCAATACAACGGTTGGCGG
>PMCK01000166.1:4465-30871 GCA_003154095.1 Myxococcales bacterium
GCAAACTCAATGCGTGAGTGCCTGCGGCCCCGTGAAGTACTCAATCTTGCCGCGCTCTGGGTTTCGACGTAGCGCGATAACCTCGGAGGCTTCGCAGCTTGCGGCAACCAAAGGAGACGTGGCGGACAAAATCCATTGAACCTTAGGCAAAGCGCGCCGGAGTGCCGGCACGACGTGGGACAGGACGGCTGGATCCTGCAGGAGATCCACTTCGTCGATGACGACGATCCCCTCAGATTCGATCGGATCTCGAAAGGGATAGGCCGACCAGAGCGCGCGAAGGGGCAATGAGGCAAAGGCTACGAGGTGACGGACGCGCGTCGGGAGCGAATCGAATGGCCTCAGCCGTTCTCCATCATCAATGAACAGGGGCTCGAGCGTGAGCGGATCGACACCGGCAGATTTGAATCCAGCTAGCCCCGCCATCGCATCGACGGCCTGCGTCATCCCTTGCGCGAGCCACTCGAAGCGGCGTCGCGTTGGGTCGCTGGCTGCAAGTGCACCGCTAATTGCGGCGTACGCGAGCGCCTGCTTCGTTTCACGGCCGAGATCCCCGCGTGAGGGATCTTCGCCCGTGATCGAGGAGCGCAACTCGTAACGCGCAGCCGAGCGCCCAGACCCGATGAGCGCTACGGGTTGACGCGAAAACCAACGATGGCTGCCAATAGCGACGAAGACGAACCCCGACTCGCGCGCCACCCGATCGAAGAGTGCCTGCTCGCGGCGACGCAGCATCTCCGCGTTGTCGTCGGTGCACACGCGCACGTTGGGCGATGCAACTACGAGCACGTGCGGCCGTTCAGGATCGTCCTGCCCGAGACGATATTCGCAGACGGCCGCACCTGGCGTTTCACGCTCGCTGCCAACGGTGGAATTGACGACAGCGTTGCCCGGCCTGGTAGAGGCAAGTGCCGCCAATAGCGTTGTTTTACCAACGCCACCGCCCCCGTGCACGACAGTCATCAAGCGTGGCTCGCCGTCATCGTTGGTCAAATCGAGTTCCAGTTCATCGAACGGTCCAAGACCAGTGACGCGCATCCTGATCAGGTGCATGCTTTAGCGTAGCCGCCCTCATGACAAGTGCCAGTGGGCGCAGACCACGTTTGCCAACTTTACGGCATGAGCGTGAGCTGGGGGCCGACGGCAAGCTGACTAACCGCAAGTAATCGTGCCGCTTCCGTGGCCCGACTGGACGCCGCCAGCGGCGCAAGTCACCGTGCAATCATCTACGGAATTGAAGTTCACGGTGCACGCACCCACGCATTGAATTGTGCACGTTGCCACATGGTCACACAGGACCGTACTCGTGGCGCCCACGCGGACGTTGCAGCGCGTCGTATTGGTACACGAATAATTGCAGCTAGCGCCGCAATCTCCGGCGCAGGATGCCGTACTGAAGCAGTCGAGCGAGCAATTGTTGGCGCAGGTGAGACTGCAGTCGTTGGTATCGTGGCATGAAGAAATGCACTGGTTACCGCACGCGGAGTTGCATGAGTGCGCTGTCTGAGAACACGTTAAATTACAGCCATCCCCATAGCAACTCTGGTCACAATCTGCGTTATCAATGCAACAGTTTTGCCCCGGAGGGCAGTAGTACATTGGGTGGTTGCTACTGCATCCCGGCGTGACGAGTGCGCCTATTTCGATAGCCGAGCAAAATGCAATCGCGGCGCTCAGCCGGCGTTTTTGACCCGTGAGTTTCCGAAAGAGATGATCCAGGGGTGCCACGCGTCGAACATACGCCAGGCGGGTATCGCGTACAAATCAGCCTTGATGCAACGCGCCCGATTCCGACCGAAAATCACCCGGGTTTGCTAGAGAAAATCGATGCCACAAAGTGGCTGCTGCCTTGAAACGGACGTTGGCCTTTCCGGGCTGTTGCTCGTAACGCACGCGCGTTTCCGTGCCGTCACGGCAAAAAAGAAAGACTCCGATCAATAGTCGACAGGCCGAGGCTCGCGGCCTCAGCTAGGGCCGATGACGATGACGGCTCCCAGCGGCTGGCCGGCGTAGGTCACGCCGGTCGTGTTCCAGCAGGTCGTGTTGAAACTGGACCAGGGAATGGTCACGGATTGATTGAATGTCGTCAAAGTGGCGCACCAACGATCCGAAGCCAACGTTGCCCCGTTCGGACCCCTGGATCTGCACCCTTAGCGCGGCCGACGTATTGTTGGTAACGTTCACAATGGCAAGCGCCCAAAGCGGATGCCGTTGCCTCATCGCGCGCTGGCAAGCTGCCTCGTCGGGCCCTTTCACGGCTTTAGCATCGAGCCGGTCTTTAGGAAGTGACCGAGTAGCATTGCGAGCCCCTCGGTTGCCTTTGAGGCTGGAGCTTTGTCCATCTGCTCTATCCAATCCTCACCCGAGGGGTTCGTTGCAATGAATCGGCGTGACCACGCCACGTGAGTGGCGCTCTCGCCACGCAACTGGAGCTGGATGCCGATACACATGATGTATCCCAAATCGGAGAAGCTCGTGTACTCAATGGCTCGAGGGGGGTTGTAGTGGGTACAGATCCACGTTCGTTTTCCTTCAACAGGGTTATCCGTGCGAAAAACGCAATCCAGTTCCGCAAAGCCAGACTTCGAATGCACGATCTCGGCTTTCCATGTCGGGATCCACTCGTGCTCGCGAACCGGGCACAATAGCGGGAAGACTCGCTCGGGCGGGGCTTCGAGTTCGAACACGTTGTGGTAGGCGATACTCTGCCTAACGACTGACATGATGCGCGAAGCTTTGAGCGTGCAAACCGTGGCCGTCAAGTGATTTCCCGGATGATGCCAACCGCCGTCGATCGCGGGCGCATTTTCGGTGCGGCACGAGGTTCCGTGCCGTGAATGACCAAGAAGAAGTTTCGCTCGCGCCGCACCGGGAATGCAGCTCGATCAGGGCATCCATACCGAAGCTGGGGCTGAACTTTGAGGTGGGCAGGGTGGCGCGTTAAGTCGGGCTGGCGCCCCTCCCAGGGCGCCTGCGCAGGCCGTGAATACAAGCCCGAGGGAGATCAACGCGAAACCGTGCAGCGCGGCACCCTTGTCCACAACCGTTCTTTTCGCACGGACCGCGCGCGCAAGGCAAGCTCGTACCCACTTGGCCTGATCGTGGTCGAGCATCAGCCAGACTAGGGTTCGTGTATCCGGCAACGAACTCTGACGGTTAAATACCTGGTAGATCGGATCGGTGCCAAGAGAAAGCCTGCCCCGCGCATCCCTCACGCGATGAAGACGCAACATTGAGCGCTCTCGAATCGTCGCCGGCACAGAACTGCCTCACGCTTATGTCGGGTTCGCTCGAGCCGAGTTCAGTTTCTTCGAACCCGCCCGCAGCAAATAGTTTGTGCCACTCGCTAAAGCAGGTGCGAGCATGGCCAAGGATGGCTTCAGCCGCATTGACCGCAGGTTTAGAAGTCGGGCCACTTTACCCCCCATGGATATCATGGGCGACTCGATCAAGTGGTACAATGCAATTGGGACACTCACCGTGGTTAGCAAGAATACGCCAACGCGTGCAAGCATCGGCCAGTGCGCTAGCTTCTCGAACGCGAACCAAATTAGGATAAAGTGAGACAAGTATACGCCATACGAGTAACGGGCAATGAGTTGACATGTCCGCCGAAGGATTCCCTTCGGCATTTCACGGAACATCGTGGCGGCGAGGCCTAGGACGAGGCAACTTAGCCAGCTGGATATGAGCGACGGTCGAGATAGGTAGCACAGTGTTACCGCGGCCAGAGCGACTGGCCACAATTGCCAACGCAACACACGATGCCCGTCCCAGAGCGCGGATGCGACAATGCCAGCCGCAAAACACGGAGCGTACATCGGTATTTGCAGATGCCGCCACGACATCCAAGCAATTCCTACCGCAAATGCGAATAGCCAAAGGCACATAGCCTTGACCGCTCTGCGGCGAGCACCCAAAAAAGCGTAGGCTGCCGGCAGCACGATGTACATCTGCATCTCGAGCGGCAGACTCCATAGGGGTGCTTCTGCAGGCTCGAAGTGCGTGAAGTTCTCGACCAGAAACAGGTTAGCTAGCACCGCGCTAAGCGGGAGAGGCACGGAATAAAAATGCCCTTGACGCAAGTGACCCACAGGCAAGCGGAACACGGCAATTATCATCACAAAGAACATGCAGAGGGGGAAAATCCGAAAGCATCTTCGAACGAGAAACTCGATGAAAGAACTCAGGTGACGCTCCAGAGATTGCATGAGTACTAGCGCGGTGTGGACGAAAAAAATGAGAACGCCCCAGCGCCCAAGGTCGCTCACTTCTGGTGCCGTTGCCTGTGCACCGCCAAAGAAGAGCTCAATGTGGAAGACGACAACAAAGGCTACGGCAGCGCTACGCAGGAGGTCCAAGTTTGGACTTTCGACGACAACCGTTGCATTAGGCGATGAAAGGGGCGCGACCCCACCGTTTGGCATGACGACTTCACCGGCCAGGCACGCAGCATGCCAATGGGTTCCAGTTCCCTAATCGACTCGCTCGCGCTCGAGTGTGGCAAGGATGTATCAGCGCAGAGGCAAGGAATCCACAGATTCGCGCGGGCGCGTCACTCGCTGAGTGATTCCGCATTTGCAGCCGCCGTCACCCACCAACAGCGAATTGCAAATTGCGAATCGCTATGCGGCCGCTTTCGCAGTTTGCAAGCGGCCTTCGGGCCCACTGTCTCGCCGGTATTCCCGGGAAGACGCGATCGAGTACGGATCCGAATCCGAACGTAAGCAACGATCCTCAACGTGCGAGTGCCGCCCAAAACTTCGATCACGGGCCTCGACTTTAGTAATCTTTCATAGAAACGGCGAACAACTCGCAAACATCGTGCCGCCGGCTTACGATCTGTCGGACTAGACTATGGGTAAGGCACGTTCGCTGTTGAGTGCCCCGGTTACGGCTTGTAATCTGATGCCACGAGTTCCGAGAATCAGGCAGTTTTGCACTTGCACTCAGGCTCAACCAGCAGAACAAGCACCAATTCTAGGTACTCCGCGGGAAATGGCTTTGGGACCGCTTGGCCTTTGGGATGGCACTGATATACCTTCGATGCGGTGCACCTGAAAGGACGATTATGACCGGCAAGCCCTCCACAGATGAATGCCTCAAGGTATTGGGACTTGCGAGAGATGCTACGCCCGATGACTACCGTCGGGCCTATAAGGATCTCGTTGAGGTCTGGCACCCGGATCGGCTGTCCCAAAATGAGCGACTCCAACTACTTGCCACGGACCATCTCAAGGAAATTAACGAAGCGTATGCGTATCTCATGGAGCACTGGAAATGCAGTCGTCTGTCGGTCACATTGTCACTCGACAGCGCTCGCCCGCGCGTATTGTGCGTTGACGACGACGGGCTCGTGCTCAAGGGGCTGAAGCGCCAGCTCTCGCCGAGGTTCGAAGTTACTACAGCCGCGGGCGCCCAGGCTGGCCTCGACGTCCTATTGGGTGACGAGGAGGTTGCCGTCGTTCTCAGTGACCTCGTGATGCCCGGTATCGACGGCATCGCATTCTTGCGCCAAGCCATGATCGTAAGTCCGCGCACCACCCGCATTCTCCTAACAGGCTACATGGAAGCTGTCAGCATGGCGGTTGTCCTGGATCAGCATTTCTTGTTCAAGATTCTGGACAAAACTTGCGGGGATGACCTGCTTTTCGATACCGTTCAGCAGGGTGTAGACACGTGGCGAGCTCGAAACGAACACGCTGCGAGCGGTCACTGATCCAAAGGCGGAGCCGCGACGCAGCGGAGGCTATTCGTCCGATGCCCCCTTAATTTTTGGGAGACGGTGTTTGGATCTTGTTGTGTATGGCATTGCACTAGAGCAGAATGCTTATGTGGGCGACGCAGATGCGTCGACACCGAATCTGCTTGGCATCCGTCACGATTTGTCGTTCGATTTGGAAACTCTACTGCTTGCAATTGAGTCCGCCGTCTGGCAAAAGGGCGTCATAGCGGAATCGTCGTCCTGACTGCCCAGCAACGTTTCAGAACCGCCAGTTCGTCGCCTGGCTTTCTATGAGCAGCGAGCCTAGTACCCGTCAGCGTTTGCCACCGGGATTCATGCCTTTGAGGAACTTGAAGAGATCACTGTCCGTGGACAGGACTAGAGTTGTGTTCTTAGCAATGGTCGACTTGTAGGACGCCATCGTTCGTGTGAATTCATAGAACGCCACTGCCTCGCGGCTTTGGTTGTAAGCCTTTGCGTAGATTTCGGTAGCTTTGGCGTCTGCCGCTCCGCGGACCTCTTCGACTTGTCGATAGGCTTCAGATTCGATCTTGGCCAGGTCTCGTACGCGGTTGCCGCGAATTCTGGCGGCCTCACCGTTGCCTTCTGACAGATAGCGTTCCGCGATTTGCCGCCGTTCGCTGATCATCCGGTCGAAAATCTTTGGGCGCACGCTCTCATTGTAGTTGATCCGCTTGAAACGAATATCGAGCAACTCGATGCCGAAGATTCGAATCTTCTCCGCTGCCGAGGCAAAAATTTCACGCTCGACCACTTGGCGTCCCTTCTGGATCGGGACCAATGCCCCCATGTTCAGCTGCTTTTCCGCATCCGTCAGCAGGGCATCGCGCAGCGGCACGCGGTCCTTGGTGGTGCGGATTATCTCAATCAACTCGTGCTTTGCCACAGCGTTGCGAGTTTCGCTGCCAAAAATGTCGTCTAGGCGGGACTGAGCGCTGCGTTCATCGCGTAGCCGCAGAAAATACTGGAGTGGATCGACAATCCGCCAACGGGCGTAGAGATCTACCGAGATGTAAAGCTTATCTTTGGTGGGCATGTCAGATGGATTTCCATCCCACTCGAGAACTCGCTTTTCGATAGAATTGACTTCTTGGATGAAGGGCATCTTGAGCTTCAGACCGGCAGTTCTCACCGGTGTGCCCTCGGGTTTGCCGAACTGAGTAATGATGATCTGCTCGACTTCGCTCACCGTGTAGACTGAACTCGCGACGAGATAGCTCCCGATGCCAACCGCCGCCAAGACCAATAGGATCTTCATTCCACTCATGGCTTTTCGTCCTTCTCCGAGCCGAGATTCAACAGGGGCAAGATGCCACGCGACTTTTCGTCGACGATGAATTTGGATCGTATGTCCGGCATAACTTCTTGCATGGTCTCGACGTAGATGCGACGGCGAGTTACCTCTGGGGCCTTCGAGTATTCCGCCAATAGTGCATTGAACCTCGCGACGTCGCCTTCGGCTTCATTGATTCGCTTGAGCCGGTAACCGTCAGCTTCGCGGATCCTCTGGTCCTTCTCACCCTCGGCGAGCGGTATCACCTTGTTGTAGTCACGCCGCGCTTCATTGATTAGCTTTTCCTTTTCCTGTTGAGCTTGGTTGACTTCATTGAATGACTCTTGCACCGGTTCGGGTGGGTTGATATTCTTCAGCTGAACTTGGTCGATGCTAATCCCCATGATGTATTTGGTTGAAAGCGCCTGCATCCTGATCAGGGCTTCCGATTCGATTTCTTGCCGACCAATTGTGATTACCTCATCCACCGTGCGATCGCCGACGACTTCGCGCATAACGGACTCGGAAACATAGCGGAGCGTTTCGCTCGGTTCTCGTACTTCGAAGAGGAACTTCACTGGATCCGGTATGCGATATTGAACGACCCACTCCACCAGCGCGGCATTCAAGTCACCCGTCACCATTTCGGTCTCTCGCTTCGCATCGCGAGGATGGGGACTTTGATAAGGATCCGTCGCTCCGGGGGTGGCAAAGCCGAATTCCTGTTTCAGCTGCCGTTTGACAGGAACGATAGTCGTTTCATCAATTCCTAGCGGCAACTTGAAATGCAAACCCGGCGGAACGACTTTGAGATACTTGCCGAAACGTTGCACGACAGCTACCGAGTCACTCGGTACCGCGTAGTAGGACGTCCACGCAGCGATGATGACCACCGCTATCGCGACAAGGAACGCGAATATGCGGGGGCCGCTTGGAAGTTTTTGCTTGAGTCTGGCCTGCCATTGCCGGAGCCATTCTTCTTGGTCAGGACCGAATTCACCACCCCTATTCGGCGGGTCGCGCCCGTCACCGTCAACGCTTCGTAATGGCATTACACGCGGGACGCTAGGCACGGTTCGTGCCAATCGGTGCAAATGGGACAAATCGCTGTCACGCCTGACATGCACGGAGCGGAAGTTCGCAATCTGCAATCAACCTCAGGCATTTTGCGAAGACTTGAACGAACGACTCACCTCACCCGTAATCGCGAAATCTCCCCCTTTTCATTCACGTGAAAGTCCTCCACTCGCTCCCAGGGGACGTTGTCCGGGCCCTCAAAGTGCCCGAGTGCGGTGCGCCAAGTCTTTGCCGCGAGCGGTGGATCGTATTGCGGGTTAAGCTCTACGCAGTGAAACTCCGTACCTGCCATGCGACACATGGCAACGCCGCGCTGGTACATATTCGTTTGCACTTGCGTCTCTTGGTCATAGTTGACCGGGCCAGTACCGTCGATGGTAGCGATGAGCCATCCGCTCTCCACTCGCAAGCGATCGAGGTGTTCTCGACTCCTTATCGACGGGCACCCCATGGGATTGCCGCGCTGATCGTCGAAGTAGATGGGCGTCATGCGAACGCCTTTCGGAGTGACGACGAAGAGCTGCGTCGCTTCGTGAAACGTCCACGCCATGCGCACACCCTTCACGTCTGTCCACGGGGATGCAGCGTTTTGCAGCGGCGGCAAGCGAACCTCGGAGCAAAGCGGCTCGGCCACGGGGGCCGCGTCGTTCCACTGCTCAGTCTCGGCAATCTCCGCTGTGGCATGCTCCTTGGCCCACACCAGCCACACTTACCCATCGAAATTGGATCGCACGAGTCAATCTAACACATCCTGGCCACGGATTGCTCCAATCGAGGGAATCTGCACGTTTCAGTTCGTGTCGACCAACTGGAAGTCGTCCACGTTGATTGAGTATGTAGCCTCCGTGCTATTCGTCTCCAAGTACACGAACACGTCCGAAATGGAAGTGCAATTCGTCAATGTGGTCGGGAGCGTACCGGTGAAACGGGTCCAGCTCTTGAGTGTGTCGGTCTGCTGAAGGTGGGTGTAGCCCGCGCTCACGCTCGTGCTGGTGCAAGTAACCCCAACACTAAGAGTAAGAGGCTTGGCGGCGCTCGGCGCGTTTTGCGGATCGAATCGCGCAGCGAGCGTAACCTTGTAAGTGTGGCCACTCGTTAGGTAAGAAAACACACTAATAGTGGGACCATCCCAGGCGCCGGATCGCTTGGTACCATCGCACGCGAGATACGCGGACCCAAGACAAGCGCTCGTGCTGCTGGACACAATCGAGAGGGCGTTCGCTACACCGGACAGCATGACCCAACCCGTGATGTTTGCTTCAAAGCCATTCGAGGGGGGTGTAATTACAGAACCGCCCGTGCCGGCGTACCGCGGGCACGAATTAGTGCCGCCTGCTGCCGTTGTTCCGCCGGTAGGCGCTCCACCCGTGGCTGCGCGGGTGCCACCCGTTGTCGAGGCGACTCCACCGGTCGCGGCGCCGCCGGTAGGCGCTCCACCCGTGGCTGCGCCGGTGCCACCCGTTGTTGAGGCGACTCCACCGGTCGCGGCCCCGCCGGTAGGCGCTCCACCCGTGGCTGCGCCGGTGCCACCCGTTGTTGAGGCGACTCCACCGGTCGCGGCGCCGCCGGTAGCCGTGGTATTGGTATTGCCACCCACGCCGACGCCACCGGTTGCTGCCGTTCCACCCTTCGCACTGCCGCCCGCTATGCCGACACCACCGGTTGCTACCGTTCCACCCTGCGCACTACCTGCTGCGCCGACGCCACCGGTGGCGACAGCACCCCCTTGTGTCTTCCCACCCTGGGACGCACCACCGCCTGCCCCGCCGGTGGTGGCTGCAATTCCACCCTGCGCGGAGCCCCCGAGACCGACACCTCCGGTCGCAACGGCTCCAGCTTGCGAACTGCCTCCATCGCCGCCGGCCGCAGTTACCCCTCCCTGCGCATTGCCGCCTTTGCCGGCGGTGCCTGCGACAGCCGATCCCCCTTGTGCCACGCCCCCCCCGGTGCCGTGCGCCGCAACGCCACCTTGGGATTGTCTCGTACCGCCCGTCGTTCCCGCTGAACCTCCGCTGCCGCTCGAATCGCCGGCCGCGCCATTGCCCGAGGTCAAGTAATCGAAATTCTGCGCCGAACACCCGACAACCAGAAACACGGCAACCCAGTACTTAATGGTCAATCGCCAAGAACATCTCATAAACGCTCGGCTGTCAACGACGGTCAACTTGCTCATCTCTGGATCTAATAGCAGTGTTCAGAACGAAGAGAATCCGTGAGAGTATTTAAAGACTTTGGCCCCTTCGGCCAATGCTTCAAACTCGATGCCTGAGAGATGGGGCACTTCGCCAAGTGCGGTCACACGTAGTTCCTGAGCGTGCATTTGGTTACACTTGCCGTGCGCCATGCCCCTACGAGCTGGCACTCCTTCCCTCATGAAGACGCATTCAGCCAATTGCCCATGCTATAGAATACGGTGTATTCCCGAGACGCCAGATTCGAGTCCGACGGGCAATGATATGGCTAGCCAACCAATAACCGGAACCACATCCAAACGGCGACTACGGCGAAGGCCAATTGTACTAGGCTCGTGCCTCTCAGTGTTGACGTTCGGCGGCGTTGCCCAAGCAAATCCTGAAGGGGCTCCAGCGTCATCAAGCGCAAGTTCGAGCGAAGCGTCGCCGAGCAAGGAACAATGCGTCGATTGGCACAAACGTGCTCAGCTCGCGCAAAACGAGGTGAAACTCGTCGAGGCGCGGGAACTCTCGCGGATGTGCACGGCGCTAACGTGTCCCGGCCTCATCATCAACGACTGCGCTCAATGGCTCAATGATTTGGAACAGAGACTGCCATCGGTCGTGTTCGAAGTGCGGGTCGACGGCGAGCCCGACATGACGGCCACCGTGACCGCCGATGGCAAACGCGTCGAGGAGTGGACGCGGGGCGAGGCCCTGCGTCTCGATCCGGGCGAGCATCAGTTCCGAGTCGAAGCAGGGAAATATGAACCGATTGTACGGAAAGTTTTGCTCGCCGAGGGTATGCGCTTTCGCGTCATAACGGTGGATTTCAAATCATCGAGCCTGCCAAAACCCTTAAGCGTCCCGCCCAGTGCTTCCACTCCACCCAATGAGCCACGTCGCTCACCAGGCGCACGGCACCTGCCTACCGCCTTTTATCCGCTGCTCGGTGTCGGAGCGGTTGGTGTGGTAAGTTTCGGGGTTTTTTCACTGATTGGCAAATCCAAGCAGCATGACCTCGAGAGTACTTGCAAACCCAATTGTACGGATAGCGCTCTGAAGCCCATGAAGACTTCGTTCCTCATCGGCGATATTTCATTAGGAGTTGGCGTGGCATCGCTCGTCGCGGCGGGCGTCTTTTATCTCCGAGCGGACGCGAAGAGCGCCCCTACCACCATCGGATTGGTGCGCTTGCCGGGTGGCGGTGCCGCCACCGCGACGTACCGGTTCTAGATGCAAGCCGGCTTGTAAGTCTTGATGCCGTTCTCGAAATAAAACGGCGGATCGCAGTTCGACTTGGCCTTTTTGGACGCGGACGGAGGCTGCCTCGAATCACTTGCCGCGGTCGGTACGTTCAGCTTCGGGCTTGCAACCACCGTGTCAGCTGGCACGGCTGGCACGGCTGGCATCGGGTGAAGCATGATCTCGAGCGACAAGTCGCCCACGAAACGCACGGTCTTGTTGTAGTCTTCGTAACCAGTTAGCGTGGCGCGAATTTCGTGCTCGGAAGAGTCGCCTGTTACCTTTATGCTGGCCGGGTTTCCTTCGAGCGTGCGTCCGTCAACCGAGAGAGTCGCGGCCAGTGGTTCTGCAGAAATGCGAATTTGAATTTGGGCGGAAGCCGCTGGTTTCTTACTATCCTGCACCTGCGCATGGCCACCACGCGAAGCGAAATACGCGAACGTACCGCTGACGGTTACAACGGCAGCTAGCACGGCTGCCATGGCCATCCAGATCAAATGGGACTTGTTCGGCCTGGCGAGCAATTTGTTCGTCGTTACGCCCGTCGCCGAACGCACAAGGGGTTCGATTCCTTCAGGAATCGGCGGCGAGATCTCGGATGGCACCGCGGACAGCACTTGGTGTATTTGCCGCTTGCGAACTTCCCTCTGCTCGGCAAACGCGTGCAACATCAATTCGCTGACGTCGCGCATGCTCGTCTTTGGACTCTTGTCCGCGAGGTATTGATCGACTTGGCGCCGCAGGTCCGCCGCCGTCGGATGGCGGTCGGATGCATTCGGAGCTAATGCGCGCATGATGATGACTTCGAGGCGCGGATCGACGCTGCGTTTGCTGCTTGGCTTTGGAATCCTGCCGTCGATCAAGGCACGCATGACGTCGCCTTCCGAGACTTCGTGCCAGAGTTTACTGCCGGCAGCGGCTTGCCAAAGCATGCAACCCACTGCGTAGATGTCAGCGCGACGGTCGACGGGCTCGCCGAGGAGCTGCTCTCTCGGCATGTAGGAAAGCTTGCCCTTGATCACCCCGGCCTGCGTTTGATTGGTGGCCTCGTTCGTCTTGGCGATTCCAAAATCGAGTACTTTTGCGACCCCGTCGTAGGTAATGAAAACATTCTGCGGACTCACGTCTCGATGGACAATATTGAGCGGCGTGCCGTCGTAATCAGAAAGCTCGTGCGAGTAGTGCAGCCCCGCGAGTACCTCGGATATTACCTTGAGCTGCATCGGCAACGTGAACTGCTCCCGCAGCGCACGCAGCAGGACCGACATCGGTTGCCCCTCGAGATACTCCATGATGATGCACGGCAAGGCCGTGTCAGCCACTTCATAGACCTGTACCACATTGGCATGATTGAGCCGCGCCGACAGCCTTGCCTCCGCGAGGAACATCTTTCGCAGGTCCTCGTTCGTAACCAGCTCGTTTCGCATTGTCTTCAAGACGACGAGCTTGTTGAAACCGCTTGGCCCGCGACCAACCGACAGAAGCACGTTGGCCATGCCACCGTGGCCGAGTTCGATGAGCGGCCGATAGCGCAAGCCTGACATCGTCTGCACGCCGGTGTTCTCCGGGGAGCTCTCTTCAAGGACCTTGGTCATTGATCCGTTCGACTAAGTTGACACCCATGTTCGCGTGCCTAGTTCCAGTGTATCCTTGCCAGCTCGACCAGATGTCGATCAATCAGCGAATTGTGGGACAACGTAGTTTGGACGCCTACCAGTACCTGTCGCAAAGATCATCGAATGGCCCTTCCACCGTGAGACCGCGATACTTTGGTCTCGTCGATCCGAATCTGGCCGTCACCGACCCGTCCACCTTTTCCTGATTGTTTGTCATGACGGCGCGCGCCAGGCACATTCAGAACTCGAAACATGCAGTGGCAGTCATCGAGGATTTCCGTCTTCAAATCACCAATCCCCAGTAGCCGCGCGCCCGGCCGACCGCGGGACTGCCGGCGTCGAGTGCCAAGGTTTCCGTTGGGCCCCCGTTGCCAGACAACCCACCGAGCATCGGATCGGCGGCGACCGGCGCTCCGGGAACCCCTGTAGGCGCTCGCTCACAATCGTCCTCAACGCCAGTCTATCGCGCTTAAGGTGCTTGTCTTTTCCATAACACGAGACATCGACTTCTCAGAAGCACGCCAGTTTTCGCTGGTTCTCATGCCTGTCGCGACCTAACTCGACACGAAGCGGCCGCGGACTCTACGGAAATGTTCGCAAAATCGCGGGGGCCCGCAGGGAGTTAATTCCCCATCGGCTCTCGCCGTTCATCGTGAGTCAACGACCGCGCCAACGCTGCGCACAGGTTTCGTCCGATGATGTCGTCCGCCCCATTGAACCGTCCCCTTTTGCCAATTGCGTCCGCGATGATTTTCTGTTTGTTGATGCCTCACAACGTTTGGGCTGTGGGAAAACAGGGCGACTTCATTCAAACGGATACCCTCGGAATGACAATGGCCACGTACGACCTTACGAGTCGCACCACCAAAACAGTTGCCGACGCGACCAATTTATCGGAGTTCGTGGGTCTGCAACTCTACGTACTCGACCGCCTGCGAATGGGCATGAATCTTCAGTTGACCGAGCAACTTGCGCCGGTACCTCCGGCGAACGAAAGTCGCTTTCGGTCGTACGCTTTCTTACCCCAAGTGGGCCTCAATTTTTACGATCCATTCTTTACGGCACTGGTCTACAAGATTGCGCCGCGCACGAATGGTCGAACGAGACTCGATATGGCAATCCAGGGCTTGTTGGGTATCGGCTTCCCCGTGTCGCCGCTTATGCGAGTGAATTTTGCGGTCGAAGTACCGTTTGCCTTCTATATACACCGAACGTTGGGGCTCACGCTACTTGGCGGGATATCGATCCGTCTCTGACGAAATTCGGCGGCACCGCCTTGAGCGCCAGGATGTACATTGCCCCCTCTCGCGCAATCCCAAGCTGTACTCATACGCGGCGCAATCATTCGGAACACGGGCTGCGACGTCGGTCGCGTCGTTGTTGCGCCCCGTATTCCGTGCAGCAAGGGGAGACATTGCACAGCGGCAACCTTCGGTAAATTGCCTAGTATATGACCGCCCGCTCGCCCAGAGTCGCGTCACCCGGCAATCTTTGCTAGTGTGGCCGCCTTCATGTCAAAAGGACTGGTGCTTGCAAAGCGATTTCGCTTAGTCGCCAAATTAGGCGAAGGTGGCATGGGGTCAATCTGGAAAGCCGACGACCTGAGGCTCGATTCGCAAGTGGCCGTCAGGCTCATCGACGAATAGCTTCGTATAAATAGAGAAAAAATACATGATTCACCCTAACCTTCGACGTTTCCTCACTGTCACCGCCTTGATGGGCCCACCGAGCATCGCAGGCCTTGCCTCTGCGCAGAGCGCGGTCAGTGACGCCGATCGATCTACGGCGCGTAGCCTGGCGGAAACTGGAGCGGCCGATTACAAGAGCGGCGACTATAAGTCGGCAGTCGACAAATTCGAGCGCGCTTACGCCATCGCCAAGGTGCCAAAGCTTGCGCTTTGGTACGCGCGAGCGTTGGTCAAGGTCGGAAAACTGGTGGAAGCCTCTGAGCGTTATGCCGAGGCGATGCGACTCGAAGCAAACGGTCCGAAGGCTGCCGAGCAGAGGACAGCGCAGGCCGATGCGGATTCGGAACGCCAGCAATTGCTCCCGCGCATCCCAAGTTTATCGATAGTAGTCGAGGGTGCTGCTGGTGCGTCTACCGAGGTCACCATCGACGGCGTGCAGGTCCCCTCCGCACTGCTGAGCGAAGCGCGACCGGTAAACCCAGGCAAACATCAAGTTAAGGGCAAGCGTGGGCAGCAGGTTGAATCGCAGGACGTCAGTCTCGCTGAAGCCGAGAAGAAGACGCTAAAATTGCATTTTGCGCCTGAATCAAAAGGGACCGGCGCAGGGCCCGTGACGGCCTCAACTGTCAGCGGAATGTCCCCCATTGTCAATCCGTCTGCGGACACCGGGAATGGCAATGTCTCAGTGCCGGACCAACCCAAAACAAGCTCCACGCAAAAGACAACCGGATGGATAGCATTGGGCATCGGGGGTGCGGGTTTGGCATTCGGCACTGTTACCGGCATCATGGCGCTTTCGAAAAAGAGCACGCTCGACAACAGCGGGCAATGCCACGACAACAGTTGCCCCACCACCGAGCACACACAAGTCTCCAGCTATAATTCACTGCGACCCTTGAGCACGATCGGTTTCGTCGTCGGCGCGGTGGGCACTACCGCAGGCGTCACGTTGCTGTTGACGGCTCCGAAGCGCAAAGAGGCTGCCGTTTCGGCTTATATCGGTCCGGCTTCGGCTGGCGTAGCGGGGAGTTTCTGATGGCCCGAATTGATATGCACAATTGGGTTGCAACCAGCTTGGCGCTGGGTTTGCTGACGTCTTGCTTCGTGCCCAAGTACGATGAGTTCGAGAGCGAAACGGGCGGTGCCGGCAATTCAAACATTGGAGGCGCTACTGCGGTTGGTGGCAACTCTAGTGTGGGTGGTTTGACAGCCATTGGCGGCAACACCAACGTGGGTGGCACCAGCAGCACGGTGCCAGGTGGGACGAGTGCAACGGGCGGGACCAGCGCTACCGGTGGCGCGGGTGGAAGTGCCGGCGTTGGAGGCATAACATCCGTTGGTGGCGCCCGTGCTACGGGCGGCTCGATCAACTTCGGTGGCACGAGTACGATCGGCGGCGCGAGCACAACAGGGGGCGCGGGCGCCACCAGCGTGGGCGGCAACGTACCCACCGGTGGCAGCAGTACCTCGAGCACAGGAGGTGCCAATGGGGGTGGCGGCGCCAATGGTGTGGGCGGCGCGAGCACAACAGGCGGCACCGGGAACACGGGCGGCAGTCGACCCACCGGTGGCGCGGGTGGACTGGGTGGAACCAGTGCCGCAACGGGCGGAACAAGCAATGCTGCCGGCGGAGGCGTCACCGGCGGCGCGAATCCAACTGGAGGCAGTTCTACTACGGGAGGTGTGACCGGCGCCGGTGGCACGACTAGCCCGCCCGTGCCGATTCAAATCGCTGCCGGCCATCAACATGCTTGCGCACTGTTGAGCGACAATAGTGTTTGGTGCTGGGGCGATAACGCAGCGGGCAAACTGGGGGACGGTACGACGACATCAAGCGCAATACCCGTCAAAGTGCAGCTTGCTAGTGCAACTGCGTCCGTCAAAGCCGTCACGGCGGGCTACTCTCATTCGTGCGCCGTTTTCAGTGACGCGACAGCGCAATGCTGGGGCGACAACAAATATGGCCAATTGGGGGATGGCACGACGACTAACACGAGTACCCCCGTTCCCGTCAGGGCAAGCGCCAGCACTCCACAGTCGAATATTCAGTCCATTTCGGCGGGCGCCCAGTTCACATGTGCCGTCGTCTTGGACTCAACAAGCCAGAAGAACATTGCGAAGTGCTGGGGAACAGGTTCTTATGGCCAACTGGGGACCGGAGTAAGCTGCTCGAACTGCACAAAATATCCAAGCACGGTGGTTACGGACACGACGAACAATACGCTGCTCAGCGGCGTCAGCTCGGTTTCAGCGGGATCTAACCATGCCTGCGCGGTGTTGACCGGCGGGGCCACCTATTGTTGGGGCTCCAACGACTACGGTCAGCTCGGCAATGGCTCCACGACTGACAGCAACCTGCCACAGCGAGTCTTGGATGGCACAAGCGCCGCAATCAGTGCGACCGACGTTTCAGCGGGAGGCTTTGCCACCTGCGCGCTGGTCAATTCGGGCGTTCTATGTTGGGGTCATAACGACTATGGTCAGATCGGCAACGAGTCCACCAGTATGCAGGAGCTGAGAGCGGTTCCTGTTACTCGGGCTGGCAATCCCATTCAGTCGGTCATACAAATATCGGCCGGATACCACAATGCTTGTGCCGTCCTAACGAGCGGGGATGTCTATTGTTGGGGAGACGGCGCATCTGGACAGCTTGGCCAAGATCTCAGTTCAACATCACCTGGCTGCGCTAGTTACAGCCACTGCAGTTCTACGCCAATGCTCGTGAATGTCCTGAGTAGCTTAAAGCCCAATGTCAAGGTATCGTGTGGAAACCAATTCATGATGGCATGGGATGATAGCGGCTCAGCCTATGGTCTGGGCACCGACTTTCCTTCAGGTCAGCTAGGAGATGGCAACACCGCTAACGATACCAACTTCACACCCGTGCCCCTCTCCAAAAGTTGGCTCAATCAGTAGGTCGACCTTGGGCTTTGCGACTTGATGCATTGCGGCGCGTCGTCGAACATGGAGACACCCGCGCGTTTCCGCCGCGCTTCGCCCCCTAACTTTGGCACTCACATTGCCCGACAATATTCGCGTCCGTGGGTGCTGCCAGGCACAATTCCATCTAAGCATCGATGGCCTGCCGAAACATGACCGTTTAGTCACTCGTCTGCGGGCCCTAGCCCCGAAGTGCACTCGGTCTTATCGTGTTTCGTTCAATTCGTCAGCAATTGCCGTTCGCCAGTGAACACAACTCTTGCCTGGGAGCAAGACGTGCTACGAAATTCGACGATGAAGCTCGCGATGTNNCTCTTTAACATCAATCTGGAAGTCACTAAAAGGTGCAATGCCCGCTGCGACTTCTGCGACTACTGGAAGATCAAGGATCGCGACGAACTCATCGACTTCACCGATGTCGTCAAGCGATTCGATCCACTGGTTGTGGTCTTCACCGGCGGAGAGCCGATGTTGCGTCGTGATTTGGTGCCGATCGTGAAGTCGATAAAAGATCTACCCGGTTTCCGCTACTTGACGTTGCTCACCCACGGCGGCTTTCTGAGCGAGGAAAAGATTCGCGCCCTGGTCGCCGCCGGCATCAATCAAATCAATATTTCAATGAACTACCCCGACTCCCGTCAGGATCAGGAGCGGGGTATCCCGGGTCTATTTGAAAAACTGGAAAACACTGTGCCGAAGATGGCAAAGGCCGGTTACAACGTCTTTAGCTTCTCCTCGATGCTCATGCTCGACAACATGCACGCCGCTGAGCCCCTCGCGCGTTTGGCCCACTCATGGGGCATCAACATCGCCTTCTCTGGATACAACGACATGAAGAATGGCAACCAGAGTCACTTCGTGTCGGAGGATCAAATTGTCGAGTTCCGAAAAGTGTGCGACCGCCTCAAGCAATTAAAGCGCGAGTTGGGCAATATCATGACCTCGGACTTCTTTTTCGACAAGCTCCCTGACTTCTACATTCAGAGAGAACGACCGGGTTGTCAGGCGGGTAAGATCATGATTCACGTGAGCCCCAAGGGTGAAGTGCAACCCTGCGCCGAACTCCCAACAGTCTCCCATTACACCAAGTTTTCGGCCAAGGAATATCCTGGCCCCAACTGCGGCAAGTGTTTCGACTCGTGTCGAGCCGAGCCTGAAGCCCCACTCACGCCGCGCCGCCTTGCTGAGCTATTCGGCCTCGTTTAGTCCGTGAAGATTGGGAGTCCATTGCAACAAAGGAGTTGCCAATCCAGTTCATTGTTGACACCGAAACTGATCGTTCGGGGCCTACTCGGTACACTACTAGGACTTTCATGCGCGGCGATCGTTAGCTACTTCCTCGGCGTTAGGCCTGACGAAGTCGTACTTTATCTCGCAAACATTCCGGCCTGGGCCGTGATCGCCTGTGCGGCGTCGAGCTTCGTAGTGCTCGCACTTCAATCACTGCGGTGGCACGCTGTGATGAATCCGCTCCTAGGCTTGCGATATTCTCAGGCGTACCGGGCTCAAGTTATTGGCGTGCTGTTCAACGCGTTGATTCCAGCGCGCGGGGGCGATCTCTTGCGTGTGCAATACCTTGGCCGCCGCACTGGAAAGAGCCGTGCGACCATCCTCGGCACGGAAATCGTTGACCGCTGGCTCGATTGGTGGGGCTGGATTCCGGTCATTCTTCTATTGGCGGTCACGGATGATCTGCCGCGGTGGGCGTTCGTCGCCGTTATCATTTTTGGGGGCGCCCTTTTTTCGTGGGCGGTCGTCATGGTCATGCTCACTCGCCGGGGTTACCGGCCGAAGGAGAGTGCCCGATTCGGCAAGCTTTTAGGGAAGCTCCAGAGCGGAATCCAGGCATTTCGCACGAACCGAATCTGGCTCATTGCGTTCCTAATCGCGCCTCTTCCTTGGTTGTGGGAAGCCTCTGTCCTAAGCAACGTGTCGCCCGCCTTTGGCATCCACATCAACCTGGCGCAGGCATTCTGTGTGTTGGTTGGATTTAATTTGGCCACCGTTGTCCCCTCTCCTGGGTCCGTGGGCACTGTCGAGGCGGGTGGCACGGCGGCTCTGGTATTCTTTGGTGCGGACCAATCCCGAGCGCTCGCGTTCATGTTCATTTACCACTTCGCACAATTGCTACCCGCCATTATAACTGGCGTTGCAATCCTCGTAGCGGAAGGCGAAAACCTGTTCGGCGCGACTTTACTGGAAAACGAGGTAATTGTGGAAGGTAGTACTGCGATCTGACGAACCACGCCTGCTCCTGCTGCGTCCGCGTCGCCGAAGACAACTCATTCAACTCCGGCACCCGCGAGAAGCACCCGATATAAGGTACTCCGTGGTCGTCGCCAGCGCGGCTGGCTCGGCCGCTCCTTGTCATCAGCGCAGCAGCAGGCTCGCGCTTCACATTCGGTCACAAGTACGTGACGGCGTCTCGAACTCAAAGATCGCGCTTCATTCGATCGGCACGCGCAATCGGGCAACTACACCGATATTACGGTCCCAGCAATGCCCCAATCTGTTCGGTTGCCGTACGCAACCGTCGGGCGAGGCTGAGCGATAGACTTTCGAGGAGCCTTAGCGCAAGTTCAGGTTGTTCTCGCGACAATGATTCGAACTGCTCTACAGTTAGGCAAGCGCAAGTCGAGTCAGCTTCGGCCACGATGGTGGCGGTACGAGGGCCCGAGTCGAGTAAGGCGATTTCACCAAATGCCGTTCCGGCGGACAAGCTTGCAATTCGCGCCGGGGCTTCATTCGCAGCCTCGCCGTTCTGAGCCAACACTCCCACTCGGCCCGAAGTTAAGAAGTATAATGTGCGCTCGCGCGTACCACTGGTGACTACCAGTGTTCCGCGTGCAAAAGTTCGCCAGCTTACGCGTTCGCTGAGCCAGCCGACGAGTTCTGGGGGTAATCCTCGCAGTATCTCCAAGTCGGCGAGTGCGATTTGTTTCGGCGCACACGACTCCAGTGCAGTCGTTGAAAGGAGTTGATCCTCGGCGCATTCGAGGGCTGCGTCGGTGCTCGGAAAGAACCGACCCCCTAGTTCACCCTGCTTGAGCCCCATGTCTGCGAGTCTTGGCCAAAGTGGGTGAGTGGTCGTCAAATGACCGATCAACACCTGACGACCTTCGCGATGCATGCGGGTAATGAATTGCAATAGAACATACAACCCGCTCGAGTCGATCTCGTCGACGTCTCTCAGTCCGATAATGATGGTGCTGGCGCCCTCGGCATCAACGAGCAAACGTCGAACCAAGTTGTCCGCGGATCCAAAGTAAATAGCTCCGGCGAGCTCAAATACGGCGATCCGATTTCCCAATTCGGCTAGGGTTGAGATTTCGTCGAGCGGTCGCGAGCGCTTCGAATGGACCGTATCAGCTCGAAACGAGAACCGATAACGCACGCGCCCGATTCGAACTATGAAGTATGCCGAGGAACCGACTACACCAATCACAATGCCGGAGACGAGTCCAAGGGTTAGCACGGCCAAGGTGACGACCACCACCAAGCCGAGATTGGCGAGAATGTCCCTTCGATCGGCACGTCGCACCGGATCGAAAGCAGCGCGCACGAGCCGCCAGATCCAAACGTCGAAGAGACCAACTGCAGCAACTACGACGACAGCAGCCAAAACGACCCGGGGAATGAACGCAACCAAGGAACCACCAAGAACGAGACACGCGAGAAGCGTCAAGCCATGCGCTATTCCGGCCAGGCGCGTGCGACCCCCACTTTGCCAGTTCAGCGTACTGAGCGACGCAAGCCCACCACCGGGAATCCCAGCGAATGCTGCGGCGGCAAGATTGCCAAGGCCTTGACCAATCAATTCGCGACTCGGTCGATGAACATGACCGCTCTTTGCATCGACGGCGCTTGCCGCTAGCAGCGAATTGAGCGAGGAAAATAGCGCAATCGAAAACGCTGGTAGGAGCAAGGACCTTGCGAACCACGCGGGCTCCAGCTGTCCGAGCAAAGCAAAGGCTGGTCGTGGATCAACAGGTTCGGGTAAGGCTGAGGGAACAGCAAGCAACATCGGAATCGAAAGCGTCGAACCACCCAACCAACTAAATGCGTGTCCAACGCAGGTGCCAATCAAAAGGCCAATCAGCGGCCCAGGCAGCCTAGGAATGAAGCGGGTACCCAGTTTCATGACCGCGATCGTCACGATGCCAGTCACGAGCGTTGCCAATGCAACTGGTGAAAACGCCGCGTTGGCTCCTCTAGACGTTCCTGCCAGGCCCAAGAATTCGAGCAGCTGGCCCTTCGCTGTGAGAATCGCGACAGCCGCCATCAGGCCAGTGACTACTGGGTACGCGAGGTATCGAACCAGCACACCCAGCCCGAGAGCCCCAAAACCGATCTGCAACAGCGCTGCAGTGCCAACCGCCACCGAAACAAGCGCGAGAGTGACTCCCAGGCGATTGCCGTCGGCCAGTGCGATAAGATGAGGATCGGTCCAAATCGACTGAGTAAGCTCGGCAATCAGCAGTGCCCCGGCAATGATCGGTGCCGAGATCTGTCCGCGAGTGCCGCCGAACAGCGTCGCGAGGAGGCCGGACAGGACCCCGCCGACCAACCCGGCACGCATGGCGAAAGCTGCGTGCTCGGGGCCAAGCGGCGCGTAAGCAATGAGGCCAAATCCGATGCAGAAAGGCAGGCAAACGACGGCGACGACCGCACCCGCGAGCAGATTCGAAACGATGCTGCCGCAGTCTTCATTCGGCGCTGACGGCTGCGCCGCTGCAACGGGCACATCGCGGTCATGCGATGACGACGGGTGAAGTTCCTGCGACGCCATCAGGCAGGATCGACGGATACGTCGTCTTGGAGCTGAGATTCGACGATTCGGTCCGCGCGAAGGACACTAGCGCCGCTCATTTCCACGACTGCATCCCACGCCGGTAGGCGCGGTCGTTCTGCGTCGAGCAGCGCTTTCGAGTCCATCCGATAAATGCGCTCTGCGTTATCGTTGCAGATGGCAATGCGCGTTGACTCGGTGAGGTTGTCGAGAAACGGGTCGTACCGTTGCATCTCCGGCCCAAAGCGTTCAAACTTGTTGACCAAGTCGGAACCGAGCAGGATCCGATTCGAGTATTTTTCGGTCAACGCTAGCCAGTTGTCATCGGGAATCCCGTGCGGACAGATCAGCGTATCGAATACAATCCAAGAATAGTCGACATACAGATTCTCGTATTGGCCGAGCAGGCGATCGACCATCTCGTGATAAAGTGGTACCTCCACGCGACGAGACATGCCGCAGTGGGCAAACACGATCAGCGTACGCGGAAACCGATTCAATACTTCGGTTAGTTCGAAGAGATAGATAGGATGGTCGCTCTTTGAAACGGAAGTCACGTTCTGATGTATGAGCACCGGCAGGCCACGATCGGCAGCGAACTCGTAGATTGGATCCATGGCGGGGTGATTCGCGCGCGCGGGCTCCCCGTAGGTCAGTGCCGTCAAATCATCATGTCGAAACAGCACTTCACCAATGCCATGCCAAAGATTCGGATACATCTCGAACATGCGTTCGACGTGGCGGATCGCATAGCGATCGGTCGGATTGAAACCGCCAACGAGGGGACAGAGGCGTCCACGGGACTCGGCCTCCGCGGCGCGCACGAAATCAGCGACAATGTGGTCGGTGCCTGCATAGTAGTAACAGGGGCCGTCGTTATCGAGATAGTAGCGCGGCACGGCACGTTCGTTCGCGGCGTACTGCTTGGTTACGGGTAGTCCGAAGATGACGGCCCTCGGGACATGCGCGCGGTCCATATAGTGCAAGAGACACTCAGGACCCAGCGTCTCTTGGGTGAAATCGACTACGTGCAAGTGCGTGTCGAAGATTGGATAGCGACTGCCAGACAGGCGGGAAAGTCCCGCGTTGAGTTTCGCATCGCCGAGCCAGGTAGGAATACTATGGGGCATCTTCTCTCCTCTCCAGCTTGTCACTGAGCAGTCGCGTTTTCGAGGGTGATAGGTGCCGACCGAGTTCTAGCCAAGCGAGTTCACTCGCCACGAGTTCGACGATCGTGGCGTTTGGCAGCCGCTCAATCAGTTTCGCGCACGCTTCGGTGCAAAGTGCAGATAACACTTCACGCAAATCGACATCGTCACGCAGAAGACTGAGTGCCACAGGCCAGCCCAGAAATTCGATGGTCCAGATTTGCCGGTCGGGATCGACGCGGCGCAGTATTTCTGCAAGGTCGTGACCGTGGGCCACCAAGCGCCGCACGTACTCCGAACCGAGCAAGCCTAGCAGCACGACGTCACTCTCACCGAACAGCCACTCGAGAATCTCCCAGAGCTGCTGGCAAGTTACTATGAGACGGCGTAGGCCGTTGCCACCAATCGCGCGCAATATAACGGATTCAACGTCGACATCCGCAAGGCTGACGATCAGATTACGGAGCTCGACTGCTGTTCCGACCAGATAGCCCAGTCTAGCCCCGAGCAACTCTACTACATACAAACGATCCTGGGCCGAGAGTGCCTTGAGTAGAATCTTGAGATTAGCCGGAGCGATTCGGTCACCGACATCAATGATATCCGCGAGCACCGGTGCAAGTTGCTCGATGAGTTCGCGGTCATTGTGCCGATTCAACACATCGAGAGCAACCATCAACTCATCGATGGTTCCAATCTCCGCAGTCTCACCGCCGTAGGACACGGGGTAGCGCTTCACGGTGCCGTACCGAAATTGTCCCATCGATACCTCCGCACGTTCGAACAGGCAAGATTGCCCGTTAGCATGAGTGGTCTGCGCCACGCAAACGACAATTGCCACATGCGAGCCGGAATGACGGCCCGCCGGCGACTGCCTATGCTGGTCCGATAGCCGCCCCAATTAGCCGCTTGCCTACCCCCGCACAATACGAATAGGCATCGCACCAATCCACGTATGCCACGGGGTGATGATCGGCATCGGCGACTGCCGTGCGTTGTTCGGGGTAACTCCCCGTAGACTTCCATCCGCAGGTTGCATCCGTGCTCGCCGGCTGGGTCCGGCCGTCGTGGGAACTCTGTTTGGTGTAACGCGGCTCGCAGACGCGGTCATCGAACCTTCGATTGGACTCATCTCCGATCGCACACGGACGCGCTGGGGTCGCTGTGCTCGCCATGTTCGTGCTGCAGTTCTTCGTGAACTTTTTCATGGGTCCAACCGCTGCGCTAGTATTCTCCATGTACACGGATGCGGCTGACTACGCCGAGTGCAAGACTGGGCGCAGGTCTACGGGGTTGGTAATGTCCTCGAGACGTGAATCAAATCTTCGGAATCGGGATCGTCAGAATGCTGATTTCGCTCACAGTCAGGTGGTGAAACTCATCGACGCAGGAATATTCCGGCATGCATGCTTTCGTATTTCGTTTTGGTGCGCTCGGCCTGAATGTCGAACCCAATGCTATGCTACCTATTTGGTAGAAGAACTATGAAGAAGTCTGGCTTGGGTTTGCACGTGCTGATTTTCAGCTTGTTCGTGGCGTGTGGCGGTTCCAATTCTGCAAGCGGAGGCGACTTGGGCGCGGGTGGTGCGCCAACGAGCGGTGGTGCCTCGGCTTCTGGGGGCGTGACGGCACGTGCGAGTTCGAGCACCGGCGGGGTAGTCACCGCAACGGGCGGCGGCAACGCGACCGGCGGAACGTCGAGTCCAAGTGGGACAACAGCCACGGGCGGCAATGCCAATACTGGGGGCTCGAAGGCGCAGAACACGGGCGGTGTTACTTCAGTGTCCATTGGGGGCAATGGCAATACTGGGGGCTCGAGGGCGCAGAACACGGGTGGACTTACTTCAATGTCCGTCGGTGGCGCGACGACGAATGCAACTGGTGGCACTACTGGCAGAGCCACTGGAGGCGCGCCTACCACGACCGGCGGTGCGCCAACGGGCGGCGCGCAAACGGGTGGCGCGACCGCAAGAGCCACGGGTGGTGCCACCAGTACGGGCGGCACCAAAGCAACAGGGGGTAGTAACGCAACCGGCGGGCGATCGAGCACCGGTGGCACCGCAAGCGCTACCGGCGGATCAACTGCGGCCAATGGCGGTTGTGGTCCGGGCACGCTCAATCCGAACCCATTCGGATGCAGTTTTGCTTGGGGCTTGTCGGACCCGTCGGGTTCTTTCAGTGGCCTCGACTTTCTGCAATTCAGCACTTTTTGGGTGGACTACGGCATTGCCGCCGACGGCACGTTCAGCACGTGCAATGGCTGCACTTGGTTGACGAACAAAGTTGCATCCACGAACCTAGTTCCCGTGTATTACGCGTACATCATCGGGTACTACGCGCATGCAAACAACATCGTTGACGGCAATCAGTGCCCCGCAAGCAATCCCAATTGCCCGAATCTAACGAACGACGGCGCGGCATTCGTCAGGGCCCATCGCAGTACCATCATTCAGGCCTACACGACCTATGCCAAGCAGTCGTACGCGGTATGGCCCACAAAGCCGCTCGTGTGGCTGCTCGAGGGTGACTTCGTCCAATTCGCCGACAGCGCACAGTCAAGCCCGCTTACGATGACCGAAGTGGCGCAGTTGGCCGCAGACATCACTTGCGCCATCAAAGGCAACATGCCAAACGCGGTCGTCGGTATCAACCATTCTACTTGGAACACGAACGATGTGACCAACAATTACTGGAATGCGATGAAGAGCGTCGG
>PMCK01000630.1 GCA_003154095.1 Myxococcales bacterium
CGAGCCACGACGCGGTACATGCGATCAAGAACCAGGATATCGTCACGGATGTATCCGTGCAGGGCGTCCGCAACTACGGTGTAACCGCCCAGTTCGAATTCCTCCATGCCGGAAGCTTGTTCGTAGCCCAGGTGGTCAACAACGCGGCCGAGTTGATCAACGGCAAAGATCGCGTCAAATGCGAATTCAGCCGGGATTCGTTCGCTGATTGCCTTGAGTACCTTGCGAACCTTTTCCTGGCTCTGCGGTGGGACTTTGGACTCGGCCTCATTCGACTTCTGAAGGGCCTTGGCCAAATCAGGATTGACGGCAAATTGAATGAGCTGTGCCGCACGCTCGCGCGCATCCTCTTTTAGGTACCAGGATACGACCTGCGAGTCCGAGCTCAGCCGCTCGGCCATCGTTCGAGAACCCGAACGGTTGTACATGCTGACCGCAAGGTACAACACGAATACGACGGACCCGAGCAGAAGAGCCAAAAGTACATTCCAGAACCGAGTCAGAAGCATGATTCAAGTCCTCTCACTTGGTGACGCCAGCGTCCGCGCCGCCGCTTTCGGTATCGGAGTTGCCCTTGTCTGCGTCGTCACCCTTATCCTTGTCTTTTGCGCCACTCGAATCCTTCTTCGCTACCACTATTGGGCTCTTTGCTATGTCGATGTCGGCCGTCGTGACCTTGATGGGTACCGGCGCGCCCACCTTCTTGCCTGAAAAGAATGCTTGTATTTGATATTCGCCGGGCTGCCCAATCGATAGTTGAAACTCGCCCTTCAGTGAGGGAAAGGCGATTGCCGCGACGTTGTCGTCACCGACGACCCACATCCGCAAGCTGGGTGCCGCTTCATCCCGAATCTCGAATACGCCTGCCGAGGGAACCGTCCAATCGCGGTTCGCACCCCTGCCGGTATCTGAAGGGCCGAACGACGGAAGATTGGCGCCGTACAGGCGGTGCGGGAATGGGTCGGTGTTTTGAAAACTCAACTTCGTCAAGGGCGGGACGACAATCGTAACGGGAGCCGTACGACCGCCTCCGATGCGGATGAGAACCGGCGGCGGCGGTGCCTGCTTCTCAGCTGACAGCGCCGCAATGCAGAGTTCCTTGGGAATAAACGGGTACATTTGCCGCGTCTCGGCCGGCACCGTTGGAACCGCTTCGCGAAATGAGAACGCGTGCCGATTCGCATCTTGAGCCTCCACCCAGACCGGATTACGAAGAAGCTTGAATCCAGCCACAATTCCCCTGACCTTGGCTGCGTCTGAAGATGTCGACAGACTGAGCGCAGCAGTTGCCGTAAGCAGNNTGATTGTCAGGAGTAGTCTTCATGTTGCGGGGGTGACCGTAGCCGAGAGCGGCGATCGACGAAAGCGTTCGTCGGCATGGATGCGTGACAAGATTGAGAAGCCTACAACTCCGAATCAGCAGAACCATAATTTTCCGACTTTGGCGGCAGGCCGGACAAAGCCGGGAAATAGGCGAACGGGCCGCGGTGTGTTGCACCTTCGGCCCGTTCATGGGTTCCTGACCGTTTGAGTCGTTGGGAATAATTGTGTTCCGAACCCCTAGCCTACGCTAGGTGGGGAGCGCTCCGTGACTTCTGGCTGTCTCGGTGAAGTGGTCCGAGCCTAGCGCTCCATCGCGGGATTGCTCCCCGGTTCGAAAGGTTGTTCGGGATTCATTGAACACACCCTGACGAACTCAACAGAGGGAACTTCTTCAAGGTACGGAAAGGCGCACTGGCCGTCAACCCGCTGCGAGTACTTGGGATGCCAAGCCTGCTGCGTGCCGCCACGCCAAAACAAACACCCGGCCGGACAGGTCAGAAACTGGGCCAACTGACGGGTTTTGGTCCACAGCATGCAATCATGATGACAGAGGCCGGTTATGAACAAGTCTCCGCGGGCGCGGTGGCGAATGTCGCGTTCGTTGGCAAGGATTTGCGCGAAAAACTAATTGCAACCGCTGAGGGTGAAGGCTGGATGCCCGTACGTGTGACCATGCCCGGAACTCAAGGCCGAGGCCGGCTGGGTCTTATTCTCGAAGAATCGATCGAACGAAGTCTTGAACTGCGTGGGGCCTGTCCGCCAGGAATTGGTGCCAGCGCTGACAGTGATGCTTCACTAAGCGATCAATTGTACCGAGCCCGGCTGCTCGGAGCGCACGGTTTGGCTCTTGCAATCGAACAGCTCGAATCGATCGCCAACCAGGCCGGAGCACTTGATGCCGAAGATAGCGCCGTTCTGCGCTGGTGGGTCATGACGGCACGGGAACGCCCGCTGCGGATCTATTTCGATTCGCGCGACGAATCGCTGGGGATCTACACCGCACCGACGCACCTCGGAACGCTCGTGCGCGACGTGGAACTCGAGGAGCTGCGCCCGAGCACACCACCGCCGGTCGATACACAGCTCGAGGCGAGTATTCGTTCGATGAAGGCTGTAAGTACTTACATAACCGAATTCGAGGCTGCACCTGACCGTGATTCAGCAGCCGAAGCTGACGCAGTAGCCGAAGCAGGAACCGTAGCTGATTCAGCCGAAGCAGGAGCAGCGACCGAATCTGAATCCGAAGCAGAATCAGGCGAGTTCGCGACCGCAACCAATTCCGACGCAGAACCTGACACGTCCGCGGCTGCAGCCGACGCAGTCGCCGAATCCGATGCCGTTTCCGAATCCGATGCTGTTTCCGAATCTGATGCTGTTGCCGAATCTGATGCTGTCGCTGCAGCCGACGCAGTTGCTGCAGCCGCAGCTAGTGAAACTCCAGAGGCGGCATCGACTGCGGCAAACGAAATTGAAACGTCAGACTGCAGCGCACTCGTGAGTCAGCTGGCAGCGACGCCCGTCACACCGCCCGCACCAGCCGCCGAGGCTTCGGATTTGCAGAGCGATCACCCAGTCCCGAGCGCTCCGCTGCACCCGGAAGCGGCCCAGCGCTGGCAGGAATGGAGCCGCATGCTCGAACAGGCGCGCGGACCCAAGCCGCTGGGCGTTGTCGAGCAGCTTTACGTGAACGCCTATGTCCCGCTTGCCGACGCAGTGGCACACGGCATTGCCGGCGCGCAGGCGTCCGACGTTCTGCAGACCTGGTCCACCAGCTTTGCGCGAAGCTACGGTGAGGCATTCGACGCCCTGCGACTGCGCGGCAAGCGGCCGATGATGGTACTCGACGTCGCCGAGGTGTCTCTGCGTCTGGCGCGATTGCACGGCGCACGGAGCATTCAGCTAGTTCTTGTCGACGGCATGCGATTCGACCTTGGCCTTCGTATCGAAGAACGAATGCGGAAATTTCTGGGTCGGCAAGCTGCGATGACCGAGCGACTCCTGCTCTGGAGCGCGCTCCCCTCGAACACTGCAACTCAATTGGAGTTGCTGGGACGTGGTCCTGAGGGTCTAAAGGACTTCGAGCCCCCTTCGGACTCGAATGCTTTCGTGGCCCATGGTCGATCCGCAGCCACACTGCGGCGCGTGCGTACGGGGTCCCGTGACGTCATGAAGCTCGACATGGTGGAGTCGCGCCTGAACGAGCCCGGTATCTGTTCGCCCGCAGGCCTTGATTGTCTCGCTGATGACGTAGCAGAGACTTTGTCCAGCGCCCTGTTGAAGTTTGCACCTCGAACACTGGCCGTAGTTTTCGGTGACCATGGCTTTGTGGCGGACACTTCGGAAAATGGGGCTGCGCCGGCGCGACATGGTGGTGCGAGTCCCGAAGAAGTGCTTGTTCCCGCGTTTGCTTGGTTGGTCGGCGCGACACACTGAAACCGCTCTAACTCTTGTCCTCATCGTAATGCGCCTCTCGCACGATTGGACCCGGGCTCGAAGGACTCGACGGGCTCGAGGCGTCGCGCTCGAGATAGCGAAAGATTGTCCGCGGATCGACACCCAAATCCCTTGCGGTTTGCGTTCGATTTCCGTTGTTTCGCTCGAGCGCTTCATGCACGTATCGGCGCTGAAAATCTTCCTTGGCTTTCTCTAACGGCAAAATCGAAGGCGTTTCGCCTTCTAGTATATCGAGATCCTCGGCCGTAATCAGCGGTCGATCACAGAGCACCAGCGCCTTCTTGATTCTATTCTCCAATTGCCGAACATTGCCGGGCCAGGAATACTTGCGAATGGCCGCGAAAGCCTGCGGCGAGAAACCCTTGACTTTGCTATTGAACTCTTCGGCATATTTACCGAGCAGTACTTTGGCGATGATTAGGACGTCATCGCCGCGACTGCGCAGTGGCGGTAACCATAGATTTACAACATTGAGGCGATAGTACAGGTCCTCGCGAAACTCCCCGGTCTTGATCATTTCCTCTAGCGAGCGATTCGTCGCTGCAATGATGCGAATATCGCACTTTTCCGGCTTACTGTCACCGACTCGACATACGACCTTTTCCTGCAATGCGCGCAGCAGTTTAACCTGCAACTGCAGCGGCAACTCGCCTATTTCGTCCAAAAACAGGCTACCACCGTCCGCTTGCTGAAACTTGCCGCCGCGGCTCACGACCGCGCCAGTGAATGCCCCGCGCACATGGCCAAACATCTCACTTTCGATCAAGTTTTCCGGAATCGCCCCACAATTGACTGTAACGAACGGCCCTCTTGCGCGATGACTCCGTCGATGAAGTTCACGGGCAATCAGTTCCTTACCAGTGCCCGTCTCACCTGTAATCAGCACGCTGATGTCCGTCGTGGCAACCTTTTGCAACTTTCGAAACACTTCCAGCATCGAAGCGCAACTACCGATGATTTCGCCGAACCGCTTGTCCCGGAGCTCGGCACTCAACTTTTCCTTGTCTGCACGCAAGGTGGAGACAAGCAGTGCGTTTTGCAAGATCAAGGATGCCTGTGCCGCGTAGATCGTCAACAAATCGAGTTGCTTTCTGTGAAAAAGACTCTTGATCTCGTCGTTGCCTACATAGATGACACCGATGACATCGCCCTGATTAACGAGTGGCACACACATTACGCTGGAAAGCTTCAGTGCGATGACACTCTCACTCTTGCCGAATTTGGTGTCGCTCAGGGCATCGCTCACGATTATGGGGCGTTTCGTTTCTACTACTTGGCGTACGATGCTATCACTGATGGTCCCCGAAGCGTCCTCGATAGCCTCGCGGCGAATATTCCGTGACACGCGCACTTGCGGCACGCGCTTGTCCGGATCGGTTGGATCAACGAGGAGCACGATTCCCCTACCCGCACCCGTTAGCTCGACAATGTCGTCCAACAACGTCTCCAGCAGGTCGTCCACCGACCTTCGAGTCATCAAACGTTCGCTAAACGTCTGCAGCCTTCGCAAGTCGCCAACGTCTGCCGAATCTTTTCTGGATTGTGCGTCCGGAGCTTCGGATATCTGTTCACTGAATGCGGAAAAACCCAGCTGCGCCGTGCCCAACTGGATACGGTCGGCATTGACGAGTCGAGCGCGGCGCTTCTTTTTTCCATTGATCAGAATGTCACCGAGTCGATCGATTTCCTCGATTTGAAAGTCGCGCCCGTCAAATATGATTTGTGCATGGTGCGCGCACACGTCGGGTTCCTCTAGTGCCACGTCGTTGCCAGCCTCAGCGCCTAACGTGGTGACTGGTTTCGAAATCGAAATAAGTACTGGTTCGCGATGGGCGGGAAAATAACGAAGCGTAGCCATCTACGAGCAGCCTAGTCTTTTGCTGCACGTTTCGCAATCGCGAATCAGGCGGTAAACTGCACCGTTCAGCGAAACGTACCTATTGCGGTCAGGCCCCCTTCCCTAGCGCTGTACCAGGGAAGAATGCCTAATATCTCGATGGGCGGTTCCCACGAGGCCACGTTCTGCTGGTCACGCGCACGAGCAATTCGTGAATCGTTCGGCGCAAATACCGCGCCAGCAACTATACCTAGTGTCGTGGCGGTTCCCATGAAAACGAAACCACGCCGCGCCGGCGGGCCCCCGTCCCCCGCGTAGAAGAGAAAAACTGGAAGCGACGCCGCCGCGCCAATTCCCGCGCCTGCCCACATCCAGGCAAGTTGCTTGTCTGAAAGCAGAGCCGCGGTACCAAGGCCTGCGGCACCGAGGGCACCAATGTTGTAACCAACAAGGCCGCCGACAGCGGCCCAATCATTGGCTCTTCCCCACGAGTAGTTGGAAGGCGAGGCACCGTATCCAAACATGGATCCCACCGCGGTCCCCCAGACTGCTCCACTAAGGGCTAGGACTGTGGTGTTGGGTGGAGGTTCCAACCAAGTACCCGCCAACCATCCGCCAACGCCGCCGAGCGTTGCACCAAGAGCCATCGAGCGCGAAAGCCCCCTAAATTTCCATGCATCATCCGAATTCGCGGAGACCATTTGAGTGCCCGCAATGCCCAAGCCTTCTCCAGCACCCAGTAGGAGTCCAACGCTGATACTGGTTGGAACTCCCCGATGCATTTTCGGAGTATCGAGTTCATATGCGCCCAGCGGGGCTGCGACTCCCAGTAGCGCAGGCGCTATCAGAAAAAGACCAGGGTCCTTGATTCCGACTTCAGCGCTGAATTCAACGCCCAACCCAACGCCATACATGATTGACGTCGCATACAGAAATGTCATCTCGTTGTTGGACCGCGTCCGAGGCGGGGCCGAATACGAATAGCCTGAAAAACCCACCGGATTGCCGTTGGTTTGCCAGTTGGTTCCCTGACCATTGCTGGCAGGCACTGCTGCGGGCGCGATATTGCCCACTTGAGCCAGCGCGGCCGTTGAATGAGCGGTAATAGCCGTCAGCACGAGAACGACCATTTTTGCCGCGGAACACTGGGTACGCATATTTTCAATCCAATTCGCGGCGAAGGGGGCGACCCACCAGGTCCCGAACCGCTTGGAGGGGATCTTTGTTCTCGAACAGGACTCTGTATACTTGCGTGGTAATCGGCAATTCGACGTCCAAAATCGTCGACATGTTGTACGCGCTCTTGGCCGTGTGCACTCCCTCTGCAACGTGGCCTAGGCTCGATAACACATCCGCCAGTTTCTTGCCTCGCCCCAATTCAAACCCGACCGTTCGATTGCGACTAAGCTCCCCAGTACAGGTCAGCACAAGGTCGCCGAGCCCCGCTAAGCCCGCCAGCGTCATCGGGTTTGCGCCGCGGCGAACTGCAAGTCGAGTAATTTCAGCAATTCCGCGCGTGATAAGTGCGGCGCGGGTGTTGTTTCCAAATCCAATTCCATCGCATGCGCCGGCGGCGATGGCAATTACGTTCTTGAGCGCTCCGCCGAGTTGAACGCCTAGCACGTCATCACTCGTGTAAGCGCGCATCCGCTCGCTGGAAAAGACGCTCTGCACGAACGAAACTATTTCCGAATCGGCGCCGGCAACTACGACGTTGGTTGGCATGCCCAGCGCAACCTCCTTGGCAAAGCTCGGGCCTGAGAGCACGACCAAGCGACGTGCCACTTCGGTCCCCAGTACATCACTTGCCACTTCACTCATCAATTTCAGAGAATCTTCCTCTATGCCCTTGGTGGCGCTTACCAAGCAATCGGTTTTCTGCAGCCAAGGAACGGCTTGCGTCAGCACGTGACGGACAACCTGAGAAGGTACCGCAATCAGCGCCAAGCTCGCCCCGCCGAGCGCCTTCTCCAAGTCCGACGTTGGCTCGATATTTTCTGTCAATGCAAAGCCGGGAAGAAACTCGGCATTCTCTCGGGTCTCACACATTCGGATCGCGTGGCTTGCCTGCCAGGTCCACAAGCTGACTTTCTCGGCGTTAGCCGCCAAAATTCGAGCTAAGGCCGTACCCCAGGCGCCTGCGCCAATGACTGCCATGTGGGACATACTTACGTTCGACGATGATTCCATCGTGGTAATCTGTCAATCGAAGGCCGACTGGTCATAGGGCCCGACCCTGGCACGCGGCACATTGTTAGGCATGTTCGGAGCATTCAGGATTTATCATCGGGAGTCGGCTGAGCCAAGTTATGCTGGGGGTGATATGAACGAGACCGTCGTAGGCAGCAAGCGAACTCGGCCAAAATCGCGATCACTAGGTTGGCCAGGGGCCATTTACGCGGTGGCTATCGCCAGCCTGCTTGGTTGCGCGTCCAAACAATCGCTTGGGACTTCGGGCGTCACTATTCTTGGGCCAGGTATAATAAATGATCCCAAGAACAAGTCGCTGCGCTTCGATATATTGAAATATGGCCTCAAGAGCTTCTGCGACGAGATGATGACACGCGGAGTCGCGCTCAAGCTCTCCGACGATCACCCTGTCGCGGGACGCTTCTTTGCCCGCAACTGTGTGTCAGATGTCAGCGACGATGATTCGAAACAAACCTTCACGATTAAGTTTTCTGGTCTTGGCTATACTTGGACAAACCTAACACGGCGTGTCGGATTCGAAGTCCTGGGCTCAATCGAGCTGTCTCCGGATTTTCAGATCGCTAGCGACAAGTCCATGTACGTGTACTTTCAGTCGCGTCGCGTTGAAACCACTCAAATGAAGACGGTACTCGTGGAATCGACGCTCGCCCGTGGGGCTGTCGCCTTGGCAGGTGCGGACCCGGATCGGATTGGACGTGAAATCCTCGAGGCACAAGTGGGACGCGGTTTCACGGTGATTCGAGCCAACGATACCGGACAAATTGAATTTGGCATTGGGCTAGTGCCGGTAGGAGTCCGCCCATTTCATCCATTCAATGTGGTCAGCGACAGGCTAGTACTTGCCAATGAACGTACTGAGGTTCACACTGGTCAACAGGATATTGTGGGTGGCTTCGCCGTTGATGGAAACGACAAAGCTCTCTCAATAGTGATAGCCGTCGACGGGGCGCCTAACATAAACCTCGCTGTCATATCTTCAACGTCAGCGCAACAACTCATCGACCGTTACGTACATAATTCAGGTGCCGCGCCTTTTGTCGAACCGCCGCGGTTCATGCAAAGCATCCCGTATGGCACACTTTGGAAGCAGACGGTACCGGTCCCGGCGGGCACCTATTCTGTCTTGCTCGATCACGCCACGGGAGTTAGCGGGCAGGCTTCCAGCGAGGGTGATGATCGTGCCGCGAAGGTCGACTACCTAGTGCAAGTAGTCGACGCGCCGTAGTGCCACGACTCCACTGAAGTGATGGGTCCTTCGGAAGATGCACCAGTAGCGCGATTCCATCGAATCGATGGTCCTTCGGACTTGGGTTGCCGACCTAACTGGGAGCAGCGGTCCGAACGAGCGGTACCGGCGGGGCAGCGTCCTGTTAGCCAATTTATCGGCCAAATCGGCACTCAGACTGTCGCTCGTTGCTCGCTTGCGCCGAGGAGGGTATGAGGTCCGGCCCAATCCCGATAATATGGCCCCCTTGTTGATCCCCATTGGACCTAAAGCTGCCCCGGAACCTAGTGACAAGGCCCGGCTTGTAAGCCTCGATGGCGTTGCCCATTCAAAGGAATCTTAGAAGTCGTGTCGAAAAACTTGGCACTCCGTTACGCGTTTTTTACGCTTTGGTTCATCCTCGCGCCGGCGGCAATAGCGGGTTTGACGCTCTGGTTGGTGGTGCCAGGAGCTGACGCGATAGCGGGTGGTTTATTTTCGAGGTTACGCGAACTCGTTAAGGATCAACCAGTTCCCGCGCTGATTGTCCTATTTACGATATTTGAGATGATGCTGTACGCGGCTCGGCACCGATTGCCGCTGGCTCAGATTTGCGGGTTCGCGGGGCCCCCCGAGTTGCCCTCGCATATGCGCAATGAATTCGAGCAAGCGGGTCGGCTGCTCGAAGATATTCGCCGGCTCATGGCACGCAAGCGTCGTGCCATTCAGCGCCAAGTTCCGGCATCCAATCGGGAAGACATCGAAAAATCGCTCGAGCAGCTCCGCGCCATCATGCAGAGCGAACCATTTTCTCCAGATGCCTTTCTCACGGCGCATAACCGCGCAAGCTCGCTGGTGGCACGCCATTTGGAGCAGTGGCAGCGCAGCGATTTCTTGGAATACGTGGAGTCAATTGGAGTAGCAATTGCCGTAGCCTTGCTCCTGCGCGCTTTTGTCGTTGAAGCATTCAAGATTCCAAGCGGCTCGATGCTTCCAACACTGCAATTGCAGGATCACATATTCGTCAACAAGCTGGCGTACGGACCAACAATTCCATTTACAAAGACACGCCTGTGGAATGGGTTACCCCCACTGCGGGGCGACATCATGGTGTTTGAATACCCGGACCCCGATCCGAATCCGCGACAAGACTATATCAAGCGCGTCATTGCAGTTCCGGGTGACACCCTAGTCGTCGACGGCGGGCACCCGATCATAAACGGCTGGAAGATTCCGTCATGTTTGGCGGGCACTTATAATTTCGAGGAAGGAGAGGGCTTTCCGCGACGGGGTGAGCTCTATGTCGAATTTCTCGGTGATTACTCGTACCTGACCATCTACGAGGAGGGTCACGCCGAAATCGAACAGGGGCCGTATCACGTAGCGCCGGGTGAGGTGTGGGTGCTTGGTGACAATCGCAACAATAGCGCTGATTCGCGCGCGTGGAATCACAATCTGGGCGCCGGTGCACCATTCGAAAATATCAAAGGGCGGGCACTATTCGTGTGGCTAAGTTTGGGAAGTAATGGGTGGCCAACCTTCGATCGAATGTTCACCAACGTTCTAGGTCGCCCTCGCCTGCCCAAAGGGGCACCAGCCGAACTCGATTCGGCAATCGATCGCTGCCTGAGTCATCGCCCGGCGGTCACTTCGCCGCCACCAGGACGCTAGCGTGTCCAATGAGAATTCGACATCGAGTTTGCCTGCACCACAAGGTCCGTCGAGATTCGTATGCTGGGGAGAATTACTGTGGGACCTGTTTCCAACGGGCCCTGAGCTAGGCGGTTCGGCCGCCAACGTAGCGATCAACTTGCATCGTCTTGGAGCAAAACCCTTGCTCGTTAGCCGCATTGGCAGGGACACTCTGGGCGACGCGGCGTTAGCGCGACTCAGCAGCTGCGGTATTGATACGAATTATGTCCAGCGCGATTGGACTGCCCCAACGGGTACCGTTGACGTTACGTTTGTCGACAACGAGCCAAAGTACGCAATTGCCACCGAATCTGCCTGGGATCGCATAGAGGTAGATAGCAAGCTGTCATCTTTGGTACAGGATATTAGCGGAATTGTATACGGAACGCTTGCCCAACGGACTCCGCTTGTTCAAGGTGCGCTCGCGAACTTGTTGAAGTTCCGGGCCAAGTCATGCTGGGCAGTCTGCGATCTCAATTTGCGTCCTCCGCATACTAGTAAGTTACTGGTAAAAGATGCGTTGACGTATGCCGATGCGGTCAAAATGAATGAATTCGAACTTGAGTCGGTAGCGACATTACTAGACACTAGCAGTCCAATCCAACTGCTACTGGACGAATACCCCGCACGTGTAGTAGCTATTACCCGTCGAGAACGGGGATGCAGTCTGTACACCCGAACGGGACGGATCGATCACCCTGGTTTGCCGCTGCTATCGGATCACGGTGACTCGGTCGGTGCGGGAGATGCCTTCACCGCGTGCCTGGCCTACGAACTCGTACAAGGTACAAGCCTTGATGTAATCGCCCACAAAGCCAATAGCCATGCCCGACGCGTAGCTAGTGCTCGGGGGGCATTTGGATACTTCGACCGATAGCGCGAGAGCTGTCTCCCCCTGTCCATGAGCACAATTGGCTGCGCGCCGGCTCGCGATATTGAGCCCGCTCGCCGCGCGCTTTGGCCCGTAATACGCTGTCCACCTTGAGATTCGAGCGTGCTCGCAGTAGTCCATGCGCGATGAGCCAGGCCGAAAAGAAAAAAGGGGTCTTTACCACTCCACTCTTTGACAAAGGCGCCGACGACGTACTCGTGCTCGTCGATTTGAGCGCCTTCGTATTTCGAGCCTATCACGCCCTGCTTCCACTCTCGAGCCCGACCGGTGAACCCACGCAAGCCGTATTTGGGACGGTGACGATGCTCGAGCGCATGCTGGCTCAATATCCACCAAAAATGCTGGCCTTCGCGCTCGATGCTGGACGGCCCACATTTCGACATCAACTGTATGAAAAATACAAAGCCAACCGACCCGAGCCTCCTGCAGATTTGGTTGCGCAGCTGGTCCGTACCTCAGAAATAGTCGCCGCAATTAGTCACCTCGTATGGCGTTACCCAGGTTTCGAGGCAGACGACATCATTGCCACCGCCGTGCGACAAGCAAGAGAGCGAGGGATGCGCGTACTAATTGTCGGCGCGGACAAAGACCTCACGCAATTGGTCGGAGAAGACGTGAGACTTTGGGACCCGCAGCGCGACAAAGTCTACGGGCCGCCGGAAGTCCTGGACAAATTCGGGGTCAACGTCGATCAAGTGCGCGACTTTCTGGCGCTAACCGGCGACAGCTCCGATAACATTCCAGGCGTGCCCAGCGTCGGGCCCAAGACCGCAGCCGATTTACTGCAGCAATATGGCAATATTGAGGGCATCTACGCGCATATTGACGACATCAGTCGAAAGAAGTTGCGCGAAGCGTTGGTTGAAAATCGGGAACTTGCCGTACTGAGTCGCAAGCTAGTAACTTTGGATGATAATTGCGGTCTAGACTTGACACGCGAACCCCTGCTTTGGTCTGGGCGCAATACCGAAGTACTCCGGTCACTCTACGCAGATTTGGGTTTTCACCGACTTCTTGGTTCATTGGATAATTTGGTCATAACGAGTGGTGGGCCCGCGCTCGAAAAAACCGATCGCACAATTGCATTCGAAAAGCCTACAATCAATTTCAATTGGGTCACAACCGAACCCGAGCTCAATGACGTTCTTGAGCTGTCATCACGGACCCCGAGTGTCGCGATCATGTTGCACCGCGCCGACGACTCGCAGACGGAGTCTCCATGGGCATGGTTGACATTGTCATTGGAACCGGGGCGAGCCTATAGTGTGTCGATGCTCCCGACGCAGCTTGGGGGACCCGCGCCAATTCGGCAAGAAATCGTGGCGGAGAAATTGCTCCTCCTTGCCAATGTTCAAGGCCTTAGCATCAGTACACACGGCGCCAGGCGACTCTGGTTGGGATTACTTGAAAAAGGCATTGAGCAATTTCCCATCGGGGTGGATATCGAGCTGGGTGATTACCTCCTGGACCCGCAGCAATCGCATGACCTTTTGGATGTCGCGTCCCGCTTGTTGGGTCGCGAAAATCTACTGGCTGCCGAGAAACCGGACAAAAACGCACCGGCCAATCTCGAACATCGGCAATTCGTCCTGGCCGCTGAAGCGCATTCGGTGTTTTGTCTCGCCCCCTTGTTGTCGGATAGGCTTAGCGGTGATGGGCTCGCAAAGCTGAACAAAGATGTCGAATTGCCACTGTCACGGGTATTGGCTCGAATGCAACGCCATGGCGTAATGGTCGATTCGGCACACCTTGCGGCATTGAGTGCACATATGCGAGCCGAGATGTCACGGCTCGAGGCTGAGGCGCATCGAGCAGCGGGCCATGAATTCAATATTCAATCGCCCCGGCAGCTCGAAACCGTGCTGTTCGATGAACTGGGACTCAAGCCGCTCAAGAAAACAAAAACGGGACGTTCCACGGACGCACGCACGCTGGAAGCACTGATGGACGAGCACCCGTTGGTTCGACTCGTGCTCGATCATCGTCATATTGCAAAGCTCGAGGGTACGTACGTTCATACCTTGCCAACCCTTATTGACGCCCGCACCAGTCGGGTGCACACGACCTGGGAACAGGTTACAGCGGCAACCGGACGCATATCGTCGATTGACCCCAATTTGCAGAATATCCCAGTCCGTAGCGAACTTGGGCGATCAATCCGTCGGGCGTTCGTCGCTCCGCCTGGGCATGTATTGATGAGTTCGGATTATTCTCAAATCGAACTACGAGTCCTGGCCCATTTGTCCCAAGATAGGTTGTTGCTCGACGCCTTCATGTCGGGGACTGACGTACATCAACACACGGCCATGGCCGTGTTCGGCGTACCAGCCAATGAGGTCACATCCGAAATGAGACGCCGCGCCAAGGCCGTAAACTTTGGTGTCATCTATGGTCAGTCTGAGAGTGGGCTCGCGCAGACACTAGGGATTCCCCGCTCAGAAGCGAGTTCGTTCATTGCGACCTATTTTCAACGGCACGACGGCGTGCGTAATTTCATGAACGATGTCCTGGATCGAGCGAGGCAAGGGCAAGCTGTGTATTCGTTGCTGGGGCGCAGGCGGCTACTGCCCGAAATCGCCAGTTCAAATCGTTCGGTGCGGCTTGCTGCCGAGAGGATGGCAATGAACATGCCCATTCAAGGCACGGCCGCCGATCTGCTGAAATTGGCAATGTTGCGGCTGGACACACCCCCGTCCAAGGGTTCAAGGATGGTCCTTACTGTTCACGATGAACTCGTTTTCGAAGTTCCTGAAGACGAAGTGGCTGAAGCAGAGGAGAATCTGCGACAAGCCATGCAGTCAGTGATCGCGCTGGCAATTCCCTTGGTTGTCGATATTGGTACAGGGAAGAACTGGATGGACGCACATGACGGCAATGTAGGTACTTAGCGACAACCGTTCAATGATGCTGGAATAGATTCCGCGGCAATTCCAGCGGAAATGTGCGGATTGTGTCTTGACTTTATGTCGCTATTTGGCGAAAAATTACATCATGCGCGTATATCTTGTCTTAGACGCTGAAACCATCGTGGCGCAACCGCGCTGAGGAATGCGCTTGGCGGATACTACACGCCCCCCATCGAAGCCCGATTCGACACCAGGCCAAACCGATATCGCCAGGGTGGATGGTTATTCCGTCACTCCGGCGGAGGGACTCGACACGAGTGAACTGCCGACGGTTCCGATGCATCCGGAGGAAGTACTGACGCTTCTGAAAGCTCGACTAGCGCTCGACGGCAATGATCGTTCGCCAGTGCTAACCGGTACAGTTCCGCATGAAGCGGCAGCCTCTTCCGCATCGACTTGGCCCCCGGGCGCTCGCGGCAAAGTTCCAAGCTATCCGGACATTACCCCATCACCTATCGTAATCGGCCTAACCGATGACGAAGACGCATTGCGATCGAACATAGATGCGGCGGCAGCTGCTTGCGAGTCGCCAGAAGACTGGCGAGAACCCGCTGCGAAAGATACGCCCGCGGAACCCATTGCATCAGTGCGCGTTCGGCAGGCTACAAACGCCACGAGCGGAGATGCGGACGTTGCGTCCCCCGGCACGAAATCAATAGCCGCGCGCCTTTATTTTCCCCCAATGAAGCCTCCGGAATCTTGGCGGGACGCTCGTTTCGATGAGCCCTTGGTTCACGTCGTACCGGATTGCGATGCCAAGACGCGTACTGCTCGAAGTCTCAGGAGACCTTCCAGCCGACCCGCCCCGCCTCCGCCCGACGAAACACAGGGGTGGCGCTGGGCTCTACTCCTGACCGGTTCAGCGCTAACGATTGTCATATTGATTGGAATCCTAGTCGCTCCGTCGATTCGACCCCAAAGGCCCATCTTGGCAAGCCCCGGTGCGCCATTTGGCACAGCCTTGAACTCGATATCATCCGAGCCAATAGCCGCTGCTACGAACCCCACTTCGGCTTCATCTTGGCCGGATTCCGGGGCAATTTCAACGCCCGCCGCCGACGAATATTCAGTACCTCAGAAATTGTCCCGACCCCAAGCGGTGCCGGTGCCATCAGCAAATCCCGCGGCGAATAGCTCCCACCGATCGGATGCGCCAAAAGTGACGCCGGCTCAAAGAAACAAAGCCGTGCCACACGACAGCAATCCAATTCAACCCCCATCACCGGGCAAAGACGGTTTGGTATTTTGACGGCCTAGCCGCAGGTCGTAAACGTGCAATCGTGCTACTCGCATGAGGGGCAGCTGTGTTCCACCAACCCATTCGTTTGACCTCACTGGGCAGTTGATGCGACTCCTTGCAATGCTTTCGATCTTGGCATTTATGGCGCAAAGCCCAAGTGCGCACGCTCAAGATATCGAGCGAGCTCGGGAGCTGTTTCAGGAAGCATCGACCCTTCGCGAAGCGGGCTTGTATGATCAGGCAATTGTACGTCTGCGGCAAGCCATCGCAATTAAGGACACGCCGGGGCTCGAGTATCATGCGGGGTTTTGTGAATCGAAGCTTGGACACTATCGTCTTGCGATACGGTACTACGAGCGGGCTGCCACCTTGCTGCGCGGCGGAGCCGCAGCCCCGGATGTGATCTCGCTTTTGCCACCCGCGCATGAATTTGCCCTAGCCCATGCCGCAAAGTTGCGCATAGCAATGAGTGATACGTCGCAAGCGGCGCGGTTACGTCTCGACGATGAAGCCGAGCAATCAATTCCCGAAGGTGACTTACTCATAGACCCAGGCAAGCACCGACTCATCATTTCTGTCCCGGGTTTCAAGCCCGAAGAACGGAATATCACCGTTGCTGATGCCGAACACCTGAGAGTCGATGTTCGAATGATGCCTGCGGAAAAGCATGCACCCGCTCCACAAGCCGCAACGTCAGCCGCGTTTCCCTGGAAGACCGTGAGTATTGGTCTGGGCCTCGGCGTTACCGCAGCGGGACTCGGGCTTGGAATCGTGTCAGCCACGCAGCGCCACGATGCGCAAGGGCGAATCGACCTATATCGTGGGATAGTATCGACTTGCCCGACCTGCTCCGGACCGCAGCAACAACTCAACCAAGCCTCCAACGATAAAGATTCGGCAACTCGCTGGGAGACCGTGGGGTTCGTTGCTGCCGGAGTTGGGGGTGTAGCTACAATTGCGTTTTGGAGCCTTTGGCCGTCTTCACGCGCCATGACGGTCAGCATCGATTCGCGCCGAGCAATGCCCTCCGCCCGAGTGACTGCTGCCTATGAATTCTGAAACATCCGAGTGCAGCACCGTTCCCAGGCCGATGTGGCAATAAAAATCCCACACCCGTGATCCCTCGTGTCTTCATGCAATCTTTGCAAGAGTGTCGCAACAAAAGTACTAGCGCCGATCGTCGCAAAGCCTATCGCGGCACGTGGCAATATGGACTCTAGCCAATAGGTGCATCTAGGTGTACGAGGATCGTCGGAGAATATTTCCGTGAAAGTCTTATTCATCGGCGGAACCGGCATCATCAGCTCGGCTTGCGTTGCTCTTGCAGTGGAGCGCGGCCTTGAAGTAACGCTACTCAATCGGGGCATCTCCGATCGACCTGTTCCAAAGGGTGCACGCTGCATTCAGGCAGACGTCAATGACACAGCCGCCGTCAAGACGGCGCTTTCAAGCGAGCGATTCGATGCCGTCGCAGACTTCATCGCATTCGTGCCCGATCACGTAAAAAGGGATATCGAGATATTCCGCGGCCGCACGGAACAATTGCTTTTCATCAGCTCGGCTTCAGCGTACCAGACTCCGCCGCGCCTCTTGCCCATCACGGAGTCAAGCCCACTCTGTAACCCCATCTGGAAATATTCGCGCGACAAGATTGCCTGCGAAGAAACGTTGATCCGGGCTTATCGAGAAGAGGGCTTCCCCATCACGATCGTGCGCCCTTCACATACTTATGACAAAAGGCTCATTCCGCTGCATGGGGGTTACACCAATTTCGCCCGCATCAAGCAAGGTAAGCCCATAATCGTTCACGGCGATGGGACATCGCTATGGGTGCTGACGCACCATCGTGATTTTGCGAAGGGTTTCGTGGGGCTACTCGGGAACAACCGCGCGATTGGCGAAGCCGTTCACATCACGACGGACGAAGTAAATACGTGGAATGAAATTGCGAGAATGCTAGGCCGTGCAATGGGCTGCGATGTCAAGATTGTACCCGTGCCATCCGAGCGTATTTCCGACTACGACAAGGAATGGGGCGACAGCTTGCTCGGAGACAAGACCCACAGCGTTATATTCGACAACACCAAACTACGTCGTTTGGTGCCCGACTACGTCGCATCGATTCCGTTTGCACGTGGTGCCGAGGAGATAGTGAAGTTTTACGAGTTCAATCCCAAACATCAGCGCGTCGATCCAAAACTCGACGCGCTATTCGACGATCTGGTTGCCAAATTCGGAGGCACCGCCGTCAGTTAGGCCGCGACCCGCGCAACGTTCCGAGCACCGGTCCCCGAGACAAACGGGGAACTCCGGATTGCGGCGAGGTGACCCCCTGGAGGAGGCAAACGTATCCTACCTCTACATACCCGAAAAATGCGCAGGATCGCGCAGAGGGTACCCGGACGGTGATCCCGTGCTCGGGAATTCGACCATTCAACGTGCCTCGGAAAGCCTACTCTCAATTGACCCATCTGGCAGATTAGGGCTAGCGTGCGCCGTGATTTTGGCCGTCCCTGTCTACGGTGACCAATCCAAAATGCTGTCAATCATCAATGGTTAGCACCACCCCGAGAAACTGACTGCTTGAGTCAGAGCCTGGCTCGAGCCAAACTCTTGAATTGTCGCGTGAATACGGCCTTGGAACCCACGTTATCGCAACAGGCCGGTGAGATCGGCCCCGGACACGTCCTTGGACGCTACGAGCTCCTGTTGCCCATCGCTGCCGGTGGCATGGCCATGGTATGGGCCGCCCGACTCAAAGGTTCGCGCGGTTTTCAGAAGATTGTCGCCGTCAAAACGATGCTGCCAAAGCTGAGTGAAGACGAGCAATTCGAGCAGATGTTCCTGGACGAAGCGTCGCTCGCTTCGCAGATTCGGCATCCGCACGTGGTCGAGATTCTCGATCTAGGCGAGCAGCACGGCATTTTGTTCTTGGTCATGGAGTGGATCGACGGCGTTCCGCTCAATCAACTCATGAAAGCTGCGCGACCCAAAGGCGGCATTCCAATTCCCGTGGCCGTGCGAATCGCGATTCAAGCTTGCGCGGGCCTGCAAGCGGCGCATGAGCTGAAGGACGGCGACGGCAAGCTCATCGGGCTCGTCCATCGCGACATATCGCCGCAAAATATCCTCGTAACGTATGACGGTGTTTCGAAGGTAGTGGATTTCGGCGTCGCCAAAGCTACGGCTCTCGGAGGCGGTGCCACCGTTGCGGGACAAATCAAAGGCAAAGTAGCATACATGGCGCCCGAACAGGTCAAGGGCGGAGCCATCGATCGCCGGGTTGACTTATTCGCAATGGGGATCGTGCTTTACGCACTGACGACCGGCAAGCACCCGTTCCGTCGCGAGTCCGAAGCGGCCACTATGTACAATATTTGTGCGCCGCAACCCGTAATGCCCCCGCGCAAGGTTGTCCCCAATTATCCGCTCGAACTAGAGCAGGTCGTAATCAAGGCTCTTTCCAAAGATGCTGACAAGCGGTACCAAACCGCCAATGAGCTACTAAAAGCGCTGGACCAATTGCCGCAGGCCCAGCGCGCAAGCACCGACGAAGACGTCGGCAAGTTCGTGATGGGATTGTTCGGTGACAAGAAGGCAGAGCGGCATGCGCAGATGTCCGAAGCGCTGGTGCGCGCCGAGGAAATTGCTCGGTCCCGTGCAGCGCAGCCGCTGACCAATACGCCGGAACCCATGCGTCAGAGCGTGCATTCACAAGTCAGTTACGTGACGCGCACGGGCGTTACGGCCAATGACCTGTCGGGTGCCAACAGCAACGCCACTGGAACGATGACGGGCGTCGGGCAGATCTCCCCGCGCCGCAAATTGGTAATGGGCGCTGCAATTGCGGCTTTGGCACTCCTCGCGGGCGGTCTGCTCGCAGCGCTCAAGTCGCGCACTTCAACGTCCGACGTCACCAAAGTTTCATTGCAGGCTTCGGTGACGGTGTCTGCCACGCCCAGCGCCTCGACGGTTCCCATCGAGGAATCCGCATCGGCCCAACCCGCGGCGTCGGCCGTCGCGCAACCCAGCACGCCGGCACCTGTCGATTCGGCAATCGACCCGAACAAGGCGGGTCGAAATTGGGGCAAGTCACCGAAGTCAGGAGCGACTGATAAGGCCAACGCCGCCAATCCTGCGACTTCGGCATCGGCGAAGGCTAAGCCGCCGGTCACGACTTGGAAGCAAGATCCCGGGTTTTAGGTGTCAGCTATCAGGGGATTCAGAATTCTGGCTGAAGGCTGACAGCTGAAGGCTGATAGCTTTCTTTGCCACATCGGCACGTGGACACTGGCGACGTCAAAACGCGCCGGCGAGACTCAGGCCACCAACATTCGCCCCAGGTGCAGCAGGATTGATGAAGAGACCCGCGGCCGCCGGCTTCGGGGGTTTCGGCTCGAGCACAATCAAGCCTACGGCGACGCCAATAGCGGCAATTCCGCCAATGACAGTGATCTTCATCAGCGCATCATAGGTGTTGAGATTACTTTGCGAACTATTGAACTTAGCATGGTCATCCGCGCTCAAAACCGGACAATTGCTCTTGTTCGGGCAAAGCTCGTTGAGCGTGTTTATTTGCGATTGCCGCATCAGAAAGAACACGCCAGAGGACACCAACAATACGCCGCCGCCGATTCCAATCGCGTAAGGCAATACTCGCGAAGGATGTTGCACGGGGCCTGCCGGAGCCACGGGGCCCGTATTTCCCGTGTTGGTATTCGCGCTGCTGTCTTCTGCGAGTTTGTTCAGCGTCACCGAGACCCGCTTGGTCTCTTTTTCAGGAACTTCGATGGTCTCGGTGTAGACGTCATAACCGGACGTACGAGCGGAAATCTGATGCGGGCCTGGGTCGAGTGGCACCTCGATGCCTATCGAACTTGCGCCGAGGGCAATACCGTCAAGCTCGATCGTCGCCGCTTCGGCCCCTTCGCCCCGTTCGATGACCAGCTTGGGAATGCGCTCGCGCAGGGCATTGGTCTTGTCCTCGACCTCTTTACGAAAATCAGGCCCTAGAGACTCCGCTTCCGAAAGGGCCAGTTCGAAGCCGCCCAGGGCCGCCACCAGCTTACCCAGCTTTTCCTCACAGAGCGCGATGTGATAGCGAACCTGCGGAGTCATGCGGACCTGCCCCACTTCACGGAATTGCTGAAGTGCTGCGGCCCAATTGCCGGCCTGTTCCAATTCAGTTGCCTGTTGAAACCGTGCGCGCGCTTTGGACAGCTCTTCTTTGTCAGGCGCGGCTGCTGCAGGGACGGTGACAGCGGCTGACATCGACGCACAGGCAAGCACGATGGCTACCCTTTGCGAGATCTGTCGAACGCGGAGACTAGACATAATGACAGTTTACACCGAATTTTCACCAAGCGACATGGTTAGTTCGCCAAGAGTGACGCGTTTTGGTCACTAGTTTTGGCGGCATAGCCAAAATCGAGCCCAAAGGGCCCGATTTCTGGGAAGAGGTACGCTGCGCGGATCCTCAGTCGGGCCCCTTCGCCTCGGCAGGCTCAGGCGACGTGTGGCAACTTGTCCAAGGATTTCCGAATACCCTCGGCGTCATAGGCGACATCCACGAGTTTGCCTTCGAAGTAATCCGTGTAGGCGCTCATGTCGAAGTGGCCATGCCCCGAGAGATTGAAAACAATCGCTTGACTGGTTCCTTCCTGCTTGCAGCGAAGGGCTTCGTCTATTGCGCAGCGAATTGCATGCGTTGCTTCGGGCGCAGGCATAATACCCTCCGTGCGTGCAAATTGGACGCCCGCCTCGAAACAGGCTGTCTGATGATAGGCCTTGGCTTCGGTTAGCCCCAGTGACTGTGCATGACTCACCAGGGGTGACATCGCGTGATAGCGCAGACCGCCCGCATGAAAACCGGGGGGCACGAAGCTTGACCCCAAGGTGAACATCTTGAGCAGCGGGGTAAACTGTCCCGTGTCGCCAAAATCATAAGCGAACTTGCCCTTGGTGAGCGACGGGCAGGCCGCGGGCTCAACGGCAATCACGCGTACCTTCTTGCCACCCCGCAGCTGCGCGCCCAAAAATGGGAACGCTAGACCCGCGAAGTTACTGCCACCACCCGCGCAAGCAATCACGATATCTGGGTAGTCATTGGCCAACTCGAATTGCTCGATGGCCTCGAGCCCCACCACCGTTTGATGAAGACATACGTGATTGAGAACGCTACCGAGCGAATAATTAGTGCCGGGATCCTTGGCCGCGACTTCCATCGCTTCACTAATCGCAATACCGAGGCTGCCGGTTGTGCCTGGGTATAGTTCGCGCATTTTTCGGCCAATTTCGGTTTCTTCACTCGGACTGGCAACGCAAGTCGCACCGAAGGCTTGCATCAAGGCCTTGCGGTACGGCTTCTGCTCAAAGCTGATGCGCACCATGAACACCCTGATCTCAATCCCGAACAGCGCACCCGCGAAGGCTAACGAAGAGCCCCATTGTCCTGCGCCCGTCTCGGTGGATATGCGCTTGATACCGGCCTCGGCATTGTAATATGCCTGAGGAACGGCAGTATTCGGCTTGTGGCTACCCGAGGGACTCACGCCCTCGTATTTGTAATAGATGCGAGCCGGAGTATCGAGTGCACGCTCGAGTCGACGCGCGCGATACAGCGGGCTTGGCCGCCATTGCTTATAGACCTCGCGAACGGGTTTCGGAATTTCGATCCAGCGTTCACCTGACATTTCCTGTTGAATGAGCACCTTCGGAAATATCGGCTCGAGCGCTTCGGGCCCTACGGGCTGACCCGTCCCGGGATGGAGCGGCGGCGCTGGCGGCGTCGGAAAATCCGCCATGATGTTGTACCAATTCTTGGGAATCCGCGATTCATCGAGAACGTATTTGATGGGATCACTCATTTTTGCACCGTGGGGGTCAGAAAACCGCGCTCACGTTGCCGCATTCGGAAGAAGTTGTCCATGGTCGTAAGGGCATCAAATCCGCTACTTTTGCGTGCCCAGTCGCAGTGCATGAAATTGGCCTATTATTCCCTCCGGATTTTGTACTAGTAGTCCAGTGTCCGATGTCCATTAAGGAGTTTCTCACGCGGGTACCGGCACTCCAGGGTGCGTCTCCCGAGGTAATGGAACGGTTGGCCAAGGCCGCAACGACGAGAACCGTAGAGCACGGGCATTACCTTTGGCACAGCGGCGACGTGCCGGTGGCACTGACGGTGGTCCGCACGGGCCTTGTCAAAATCGTCAAGCTGGCCCAGCAGGGTCGAAAGACGATCTGCGGTTTGTTTGGCGCCCCCGACACAGTTGGAGACGCTCCCGTACTGCACGGCAGCCCCTACCCCGCTGACGCCATCGTTGCGACACCGGAGGTACAACGGGTAGACATCCCGCGTGATCTATTGCTCACCAGCGCCGCCGACGAGCCTCAGCTCGGTCTATCACTGGCCCGTTCAGTGCAGCAAAAGCTCAACACCTTAATGGCGAAGATTGACGTCCTGAGCGCAGGCTCCGTCGAAGCTCGATTGGCAACGCTTCTCATCCAACTCGACGAACGCTTCGGCGACGAATTCGACGACGGTACAATCCGTGTCCCCGTCGCCCTGTCACGTCAGGAATTAGCCGATCTCGTGTCAACGTCATTCGAAACGGCCATTCGAGCCATGACTAAGTGGGAACGCGAGGGCATCGTGGAAACCACCGCAACCGGATTTACGATTCGGAATCGCGCGGGATTGCGGCACGCGGCTGGGTGTGATTGATCTTTTTGTAGCTGCGGCACGGAATCGTCGCCATCGGCTTCGGCAGTACTCACGGACGGAACACGTGCAGACCCTCGCACGAACCCCGACGGTCTTGATGGACTCAGTCACGTGCAAACTGTACCTCGCCCGCATCATCCTGGCCAGCACTTGGCGTAACTCACAATCGGAACACGTGAGAAAGGTCCACTTTGACCTCAGGAAAGCTGGGCGTCATAAGCGTGGACGCACGATCGTAGCGCATCTCGAGAGCAAAACCCTCGGCACCGAGCCGGTGAATCTCCACCTGACCGAGTTCACCATCAACAATCCAATACTCTGGGACCGCATAGCGTGCATACGTACGAGGCTTCACGCGTCGGTCCATTACGCGACTGCTCGGCGAAAGAATCTCCACCACGATATCCGGCGGCCCCTCGATACCCCGATCGCTCACGAAGTGCAGGCGTTCGCTCCGCAGAATTGCCAGATCCGGCTGCAGCACATCCGTGTCCGACAAGATGACATCAATGGGTGCGTCGAAAACCGATGCAACGCCTGTTTCTTCCAATTGTTTCATCAGCTCGAATTGGAGGCGGCGAGAGACAGTCTGGTGGCGAGGCGCCGGTGCGGGTGTCACTTCGAAATCTCCATCAATCACTTCCCAACGCCGCCCGTCCGAAGGCAGAGCCGCATACTCCGCGTAGGTATAGGGAACAACGACTGGACGAGTAGGCTGCATGGACAACCCAAGACTACCACAATTGCGCCGACTTGACCGCGAGACCTCCCGTTACACGACAGCCGCCAAGTTTTTCGTTATTTTTGATGTCTTTTGGGGAGGTTCGGTTAAGTTATAAGGCTGTGATGGGAATTGACCAAGCATCACCTGTAATCGGGATGTGATGCGGAGAAAGGCAGATCACGCTGCCCAGACCGGGCTCCTTTCCCGATCGGGCCAGCGCACGAAAGGAACGGACCGCATCCGAACCAGGCTGAGCCGATTTTTTGACCTCAATTGGGTAAAGCTTTCCGTCTCTGGCAATCAGTAAGTCAATCTCGACGCCATCGCGGTCGCGCCACACATAAAGTGGCGGCTCCTGTCCAGCGTGCCACCAGCTTTTGAGCAATTCCACGGCTACCCAGGTTTCGAGGAATGCTCCCGCCATGGCACCAGATTCGAGCGTTTCAGCAGTGGACCAACCGGTGAGCCAGGCTGCCAACCCTGTATCCAAGAAGAAGAGCTTCGGCGCACGCACCATGCGCTTGGTCAGGTTCGAGTGCCACGGTTCGACTAGATGCACCAGGCCGGAAGTGATGAGAATCGAGAGCCAGGACTTGGCGGTTGCCGGTGAGATGTCGACGTCACGCGCCAAACCCGCATGGTTGAGAAACTGTCCCGTTCTGGCTGCCGTCGCGCGCAGAAATCGCAGAAACGCCGACTCATCCCCGACGCGAGCGAGATCGCGTAAATCGCGCTGCAAGTAAGTCTGCACATACGACGACAAGTAAAGATCTCGATCCTCGTGGTTACCCAACACGACCGCAGGAAATGAACCCAACCAGATGTTCTTGTACAGTTGCTTGAGATTCGGTGGTGGCAATCCGAGGAGGCGCTTCTGAATAGCTTCGGGACTAGGATCAAAGATCTCGTCAGCTGCGCGCAGGAGTCGCTCACGTTCGGAAAACCCCTGAAGGCGAACGACAGCGACGCGACCCGCGAGGGATTCCGAAACACCTCGCATTAAATGAAATGGCTGGGAGCCTGTCAGCCAGAATAGATCCGGACGCTGCAGTTTATCGACCAGCATCTTGATGTGAGGCAGCAACTGCGGAGCATACTGCACCTCGTCGATGAGCACGGGCGGAGGGAACCGCTGCAGGAAGAGTGCTGCATCCCTACGCGCTAGCTCCAGCAGAATGGGGTCATCGAGGGTAACCAACCGCCGGTCCGATTCGCGCATGCTTTCGAGCAGAGTGGATTTCCCAACCTGACGCGCCCCGGCTACCAGCAATACCGGAAAACGACGACGAGCTTGCTGCAGAAACGTCTCTATCGTTCTCGGAACCATTTCCAGTGGTTAGCACGACATCGGCAAATCGGCAATGAGACTACTGATTTGCCGGATTGGCGGAAGGCCAAATCAGGAGCATCTTTGCTTCGACATACTGGCGCAATGCGGGGATTGGATTGTCCTCGCGGCGCTCGAGACGAGATAAAGCCGATTGCGTCATATCCGCGAGTTTGGACACTTCGACTTGAGTCAACCCTGCCTCTTCGCGTAGTTCACGTAACGTAAGAGCGATGACCTCGTTGTGTGCGCTGTTTCTAATACGAGTAATCGACCAATTCGGATACTCAAAGCCGCTCCGGCCAACGGCGCTCGTGTTCGAGCGTTCCAACGAGTCGTTTCAAGGCATCCGTTCCTAGCGTTTCAAGCTCAGCTATCCTCGATTCATTCAGTTCCACGCCTACCATTCTTGCTACCGTTTGAACCTCGTGACGAAGACCTTTGGCTTCGCCTTCTTCGACCGCGAATTGGTGCATTATTTTTAGGTTGATCTGTGACATTTCGCGTTGCCGAGCAAGCTCTTGAACCTCGGGGTCTTCGGACAGCGCTTTAGGCGCCTCCGACGCTCGTCGAATATTGGGATCGCTCATGGCAATTTCCTCAAGTTCATCTTCGTTACGAGCGAGCAGAAACCGCATCCAGCGTGCCAACGCATTGTCGGCTTGTTCCAAATCAATTTTGGACAACTCGATGAAATGCATTTCCAATTGGTCGGTAAGCTCATGGCCCGTCTCGACTTCCAGTATCAGACTGGTCCGGCCACCATTCGGGGGTGAACTACAGTGATCCCTGGTAGACCGGCGAAATCTTGTTCATTCAACGTAACAATTCGCGTGATGCCGTGGCACTCCATTAATGCAGCTATTCGCACGTCGTGGGCCCGTTTTCCGCGTATGGCACATTGAGCCACAATGGTCGACCAGCGCACGCCGGTGGTTTCGTCATCCAATAGGCACAAAAATCGGGAGCGAGCAGCGCCGACGACTTCCAAGACCGTTTCTGTAGGCCATCCAAGTCCGTTGTTCTGCACTGGTCGCGTCGCAACTACCCAGATTTCTACCAATACTTGCAAACATATTGCGAGTGCCTCGCCGCGTGATTCGAGGACTTCGATTGTTCGGCGGATTAATTCGTGGTCGGGGTCCTTCGCAATGAATAACCGTAGGACAATATTAGTGTCGAGGAAGTGCACAGTCAGTCATCCTCGTACATATTCTCACGTCGCAATGACTCCGCCGAAGGCGCAGGTGTTTCCGGAAGACGCACGAGAATTTCGTCGAGCCAAATACGAAACGATGTTTGCTTGGCCGGTTGAGTCCCTGCGGCAGGGGCCAGTACGATAACTTCAGCATCGCCCGGGGGAAAGTCACTCGGAAGTTCGACTGTTAGCCGATGGTCTTCCGAAATGATGGCACGTGTTTTGTGCACTTGCATAGAGCGACCTGCTTTCCCCGAAAGTATGCACCATTTTCCGCTTGAGTCACTACGCACCGGAGTTTCATAGTCCGCAAGGACTCATTTCAGGGCATTGCTGGATGAAGTCGCGGGGCTTCGCCGTTCCAACAGGACGCAATTGACCTGCTTGAGTCCGCGACGGATTTGGTGCGGTCGCGCACGACTTCGAGAAGCGATGCGCAAAGATTGCAAGCGGCTCCGAGGATGCCATTCGCTTGAGCGTACGATGAAGGCTGGGGGCTTGTTCGGTAAAGGTGCCCCAGGCAATGGGAGCGCGATTTAGCTCGGCCTCGACTGGGTCGCTGCCTGGTCCCCGACTTGTCAGTCGAGATTGTCGATGGCGAACTCGTTATGCGCGAAATTCTTCATTATCATCCGGACATGGCTTCAATCCATTTGGCGCCGCCGGAATTGCAGCGCGATGGATCTTACGTTTCGGCCATTCGCATCATTCGATCAGGGCATGAAGCGCCGACGGGTGACGAATCGCCCTGAGGAAGGACGCTTGCAGCTCAAATCGAGAGCCCCAGAGCCAACCGTAGTCCCAGGTCAATTCTATGCATGACGCGCTTGGGTAAGAGCCCAGCAAGTCGTGTAAGCAGTGTCTTATCAATCGTCATCACTTGGCAGACCAACGCGACCGACGGTGATTTCAGGCTCGCGTCCTTGGGTTCAATCTCAACGTTGCCAGCCGCCGCCGCTCGTTTGAGGTTCGACGTCAGAGGAACAATCATGACGGTGGCAAGCTTGCTTTCGGTGAGCAAGTCATCCTGAACAATGATTACCGGCCTAAGCAGCGCGGGGGCCGAGCCCTTTGGCTCGCCAAGATCGGCCCACCAAACCTCCCCTCGCCTCACTCGTCACTCCATTCGACGGACGCCAGTAATTTCTTGGCGGCGCGTCGTCGGAATTCAGCCAGGTCATCCGGACCAGCTTCAGCAAATGCTTCATTGTATGAGGCAGTAACGTGCTCGTCACGCTGAACCCCGAGGTATTCCTGCATGGCACGAGTGAACAACTCGCTGCGCGATACGCCAAGCCGCTTGGACGTGAGCTCGGCCTGCTTGAATATCTCGTCTGGTATTGAGATTGCCGTTTTCATTCTCGAGTATAACAAAAGTTATACCAGGAGACCGATAATGTCAAGGGACTCGGCCGCTAGGGCGCCGCCGCAATCAATTCCTCGAGAAATAGTCGATCCAAGACATCTTTATCGCGAATGGTCTGCTTGGTACGCAGCAGCGATTGACACCGTGCTCATTCAGATTCCGCGCTATTCGCGCGAGATCTGCTTCAGTCGGTGCTCGCGCGAGCAACGGGCCGCTTCGCGAATTCTCCAAGCCTCCGCCTCCTCGAACGACTCAAACCGAAATACTCCCCGTGACGAAATGTACCCCGTCCCATCATCCTGGCCAACCACCTTAATCTGCGGCCATAAGGTCATTTTTGGGCGACCGTTAAGCGAGCAGTGCATGCCAACCTCACAATCGGAACACATGAGAAAGGTCCACTTTGACCTCAGGAAAGCTGGACGTCATAAGTGTGGACGCGCGATCGTAGCGCATCTCGAGTGCAAAACCCTCGGCGCCGAGCCGGTGAATCTCCACCTGACCGAGCTCACCATCAACTATCCAATACTCGGGGACCGCATAGCGCGCGTAAGTTCGTGGCTTCACGCGCCGGTCCATCACGCGACTGCTCGGCGAAAGAATCTCCACCACGATATCGGGCGGCCCCTCGATACCGCGCTCCGTCACGAAGTGCAGTCGCTCAGTTCGCAGAATTGCCAAATCCGGCTGCAAAACATCCGTGTCCGACAAGATGACATCAATGGGTGCGTCGAAAACCGATGCAACGCCTGTTTCTTCCAATTGTTTCATCAGTTCGAATTGGAGGCGGCGAGAGACAGTCTGGTGGCGGGGCGCCGGTGCGGGGGTCACTTCGAAATCTCCATCAATCACTTCCCAACGCCTCCCGTCCGAAGGCAGAGCCGCATACTCCGCGTAGGTATAGGGAACAACGACTGGACGAGTGGGCTGCATGGACAACCCAAGACTACCACAATTGGGCCAACTTGACTGCGATACCTCTCGTTACACGACAGCCGCCAAGTTTTTCGTTATTCTTGATGGCTTTTCCTGGAGTTTCGGCACGGAATCGTCAGACTCCAACCAGCTTTATACGCTTGTGGCCAAGGATAGCCACCAATTCGAGCTCGCCGCCCAGTGCTTCGACATACTGGCGCAGCGCGGGGATTGGATTGTCCTCGCGGCGCTCGAGACGAGATAAAGCCGATTGCGTCATATCCGCGAGTTTGGAGACTTCGACTTGAGTCAACCCTGCCTCTTCGCGTAATTCCCGTAACGTAAGAGCGATGACCTCGTTGTGCGCGCTATTTCTAACACGAGTAATCCTTTCTTCGGACATCTTCTTTCGCTTGATCGATTCCCACGTTTTGGTTGGCATGGTTTTACTCCTCGCGAAGATACCTTGCGTAAATACGTTCAGCTTCTGGTACAAACTTGTCATAAAATCGGTCGTCGCCCGTTTTGTCTCCGCCAATGAGCAGGACCGCCTGGCGCTTGTAATCAAACACATAAAAGACGCGAAGCGGGCGCCCCTGGGATTGAACACGAAGCTCGCGCAATGCCAAGTTGGAACCCTTGATTGCACTACTGTACGGAAAGGGCAGAGCGATTCCCATTTCTGCCAACATGTCGACTACTCGAGCCACAGCGTCAGTGTCTGATTCAGACAACTCCATGAACCACTCCTCGAATTCGGAGGTCCCAATGATTTCTGTTGCGCACATAATATGCCTCGCGTGCATATGCTTGTCAAGCATACTTGGGCCCAACCGCAGCTATGTTCAGGAGGACTGAAGCATTCAGCAATTCGTTGGGAACTTCAGGGTTCACCATCTCGACCGCCGCAACTGGCGATGTCGGCCGCAGAGCCGCGGCCCGCGGCGAGATTGGAATGTCTTGAGCGCTCGGGTGGGCGAATGGCAACTTGAAAACAATGTCCAACTTCGGGTCTAGCAAACACACAAACAGTACTTCGGACTGATAGACGCGGCGGTTGCGCCGAAACGACCCCTTCGTCGAGCGCCTTGAACCAGGTCAGCCGCCAACCAGTCTTGAGAACGACCTGAACTTCGAATGGAGAAGACCTATTGAGTTGATAATAGGGTGTCGCGCAGCGCGCGCCAGTTCGAAAGCAAGCACGGGATTTCCCGGGGAACCATCGAGTTCACCACTGGCCCATCTGTCTCCGATTTTTACAATGCTCCCAAGAATTATCATCACTACCAGCCGCCGCTTTTTCTTGGGGCCATGGATTACCATGGGATTACTCAAGGTTGTCGTCGCGCAGTGTCACGGCTGCAAGAACACGCCCGACGCGGCAGCTCATGAACGGCGACAGCTGTGCACCTCTTCGCGATAAGTCCGCCTAAGTGTCGGCATTTCGACTCGGCTAATTCCANNTGTTGACGAAAAAAAAAACAATGTACCAATTGTCGCGGACGACGGTCGGCGTTGAGGGAACGCACTGACAGAAATTCTAGATTTTCGTTCGAAAGCCCGATGGGCCAGTCGTAGTCCGAAGAGGTTAAACAGAGACAGGAGTACTTCTCATGAAACAATCCAATATCATTGCGATCATGGTAAGTTCGTTAGGAATATCATTTGCTGCTACCTCACATGCGACGACAGGCCCCTATTTGTATAGTTACGCTCCGGGCGCAGCATGCTCATTGGCCAACACTTCTGACCATCACATAAGTCCCTACCAACAGCGCTGGTATGGAGGACTCGTAAATGACAACTATGCTGGTATTTCCGCAATTGCAATTTGCCCACTGCAACCCAATAGCCCTTCGGGCGCGTCACCATATCCGATTACTGACATCAGCAGTGTTCAATTATTGGGTGTCGGAAATACCTTTCAAGACAGTCACGCGTGCATCTTGTGCACTTCGTACTGGAATTGCTTCTACGGCGACCGCAGCAGCGATGGGACTTCCTACAGTTTTGGAAATTTAGGCTATATGTCCAGGGTAGCTTGGACTGCATCACCCATGACGATTGAATGTAATTTGCCGTCTCGTGGCATAATTGCGAGTTACCAGTGGTGGCAATACCGCCCATGACGATTGAATGCATCGTACGGGGTCATTGCCGACCGAAGTTGTCTTATCCAGTACTGCGGCTAATTCGCGATTTGGTGAGTCGCGGCGAAGCAGGTTGAGCTAGAATGAAGAGTTTACTACTGCTTGTGGGGTTGGTGGCACTCCTGGTGTGTGGCTACTTGTTTGGACGGACGGGAAGGACAGCTCAAGCTGTCGTGAGTGGACCGGCATCTTCAGCAGACATTGGTTCACAGGGTGATGATTCAAGGATAGTGTC
>PMCK01000494.1:0-3693 GCA_003154095.1 Myxococcales bacterium
ACATTCGACGAACGTTTGCGAGTGTACACTACGGCTCGGACGCAAAGATTGTTAGCGGCCGGCAACGAGCACGCCGTGACTCCAAGCGGCGACAAGCCTCCCAGAAGGAATGTTTGTTCATGCACGGGCGAGTTGCGGGGCCACCAGGCGCAGCGGTTGACCTAGCGGGAACCGAACACCACAATTGATTCATGAACACTTCGAAAGCTTTGCTTCTTTTGGGTGGATTGCTAATTGCGTGCGGCGGAAAATCGACGAACGTTGCAACCCAGGCAACCAGTGACAGCGGAAGTAAAACACCGTACGCTGGAGATTTTGCTTGCGGCAGCGCCACCTGCAGAGCATCCGAGATTTGTTACTATCCACCCTACGGTTGCATCGGGTTTTCTGTGCTCGATGGCGGCGAATGCCCAAGTGGGACGCAGTACTCAGAAACCAGTGACGCATGCGTTGAACTTACGCCAACGCCCTCTTGAGTGTCGGCAGATAGCCTAAAAGGGGAATCGCTGACCTGCATACCGAACGCCGATAAGGCGTATTGTGACGTCGTAACCCCGCCAATTCCGAGTGGCTGCGGTCACGTGTGCCGCGGAATATGCATCTGAGCTGGAACTGCCACAACACGCACGGGAGCTTCCATCAGCGGGCTCCTGAGGCGCCCATCGAGACCCGTCGAAAGTAAACGACTCGACGTTCTGTGGGCCTCGAATCCCGGGCTCGGAAGATTGCGAGCGCGTTGGCGGGGAGGCAGGTAATGTTACGCGCACCCCGGTCCTTGAACCAAGTAGCAACATTGGTCTCCATCCTGAGTACCCGCGTCGGAGATGAACCCGTACAAGGCCGGTAATTGACTCGGGACTGGGCAACCGTTGGGAATGCCGCCATCGAACGAGATGTATTGGTAGCCCGAGTCCGGCGTGCAGAAGGTTCCCTCTTTGGCGGCAGAAGCGTCATAGCCACCCACTGCGTGACCCTCAGCCAAGTACCAAAGATAATTGCGAGACTCGCTCTGCGTGTTCACGGGTATGCCGCCACAATTACTGCCCCCACTGCTCGAACATCCAAGCGCAAACAGACACCAAAGGACTCATACCCGCATACCTTTCCAAAGGTATTGGATTCATGCTTTAGCGTCAAGCAACCGCAGTCGTGACTAATGACCGCCAAGCAACGCCTTGCGGGGCTTGGCTGGCAAATCGTGGCGCTTAGCTCGCTCCTCGAGCCCGTTTCAGCCGAGTAGCTGGGAAAAAGCGAGAAACAGAGTCCCACATTTTCCCGGCATCACACCGAGAAGGTGACGGATGGATTCCAGGCAAGCTTCCGAATGTAGACTGAGCAGACGCAAGGAAAACCAAACGCCCACGAAATGCTCGGTCACGCGGCACGCCGCCAGATTCGACGCTCAACCCGGTCGTGTAACGCGAGCTGACCCGGATTGCGATTGTCCCGGGGCGCGCAGGTGAAGCGCGCCCGGAAGGCTCAGAGCACAACGGTGCACGTGGTGCAGGTCCAATCGTCGCTCTGCAGATTGTACGCGCAAATGGAGTGCCAGTCGTTCCCGCAATCGCTGTCATTTAGGCATGAATCTTGTGGCGCATGACAGAAATAGCCAAAGCCCAATGGAGGCATATGTCCACAGCCGGTTCCGACCACGCTGGGTGAGCAAAAGCCGCCCTGATTCTCTTGTCGCTCCAGTGAAAGATAGGTCGAGCGCGCAGGGTGCCCTTGAGCTCACCAAAGCAATCTTCCACCATCCAGAGTTCCTTGTACTGCGAGAATAATTCAACCGGCGTCTTGTCTTTTACGTTGGTGACAATGGCGTAGAAGCCATCCCTGCTTTCAGCAAGCCGAATCTTATCCGGGTCAAGCTCTGGCGTCTGTCCCTTGTCTAATCCTTTGAGGAAGAAGTGGTAGTTGGAATTGCTCACAAATGTTTTGGCGGTGACCTTCTTCTTTGAAAGCTTGACGCCAATCTTGTCCAGGATATCTTGCCGTACTTGTGCGTCGCGCTCCGCTCGCTCACGAGACCAGGTCACTATCCCGCGGTCATCATCGAATTGAGTTTCTAAGATTTCAAACCCGTCCATCACCCGAGTAAACTTCGAGCGGTCGTACAGGTCGGGACGCTTGTTGCCCAGGGCTGCGATGCGCATGCCGACGATAAACTCACCATCGACTCGCTTGATGCTTGCAAGATTCTCTTTGGATAGCAGCCCCCGATCTGCCACGAAGATGAAACGACGCACAGAAAACTTGTCGCGCATCTTACGCACGATATCGGTCAGCGTCTTGCCCTCCATCGTGTTGCCTGGATACACCTCGAAGCCCAGCGGTATGCCATGTGTATCCACCAGCAGACCCAACACCACTTGCGTGCAATCATTGCGACGCTCTTTGCTGTAGCCAAAGCGCCGCAGCTGCTCGGTCTCTTGAGTGCTCTCGAAACGCAGCGTGGTTAGGTCATACAGCACCACATCGACTTGACGTGTAAACAAGTCGCGACCGTGCGCAAATAGAGAAGTCTCAATGTCATCTTTGGCGGCTGCCAAGACATCGAGTGCTCGATACAATTGATGCAGTTTCAGCTCGGTACCCGCCATCGCTGGGTATAGCGAGCTCAGCAGTTGCTCATAAACTGCCAGCTTTGAGCTCGGACGAATAAATCTTGAAACCGTCAGACTGAATACCGCTTCGCGCAGCGACAAGCCCAATCGAGGATGCTTGCTCTGCACGCGTTCTATCACCTCATCAATTCCAAGACGTTCAAAAAGACCCTCAAGCACCAGTAGCGGACCCAAGACATAGGTGCTTTCAACGTCCACCGACTTGGCCAAGTCCAACGCCGTGCTCAATTCGGTGTGCTTGGCGACAGCCGCCGCCAGCTCTTGCAGCTTGCCGTCTTCAACCCGGCCCAATGATAGCAACGTACGCTGACGGACTTTCCCTTCATCACGATACGACTCAACGAGGTGATAGTAGGCCTGCCCGGCTGCATTACGGGTGGTTCGGATGAACACGCCCAGGTTTTCATCACATTCACGCAAGGATTGTCGACAAAAACCAGGAGATGCTTCGAAGAATGTTCACTACATTCTTCAATTTTGAAAATTCAAACTAATTAAATTCGCATACTTAGACCACCGGTCGACGAATCAACTGTCAAACTCGGGTCGTGGTCATTCATCGACCAATCGATTAGCGTGGCTAACTTCCACTTTGATTTCAAGCTCGTCGAATCATCGCGCAGAAGATTGCGTGAGGTCGTGACGCGCAGCACGGCGGAAAAATCCGGGTCAACCCGATGCTACACGACGCGGACGAGCATCAGATTGCGCTAGTGGCAGGCGATCAGGAATTTTGAGGGCCATTGCACCTCTTGGACGCCAGAGTCGGGGAGCCGGCTCCGCAGCGCGTCGACGCGTAGGGCTCAGAAGCCCGTGACCTCGACCGGAACGTCGCTCTGAGTGGTCGAGCTGATCCCGAGCTGACCGTTCGCGTTGTTGCCCCAGCAGTCGATGGCGCCGGCCGTGGTCAGCACGCAGGTGTGGGACCCACCTGCAGCGATGGCTGTGACACCTGACAGGAATCCGTTGCCCCCGACACCTACAACCTGGACCGGGACCAGGGCAGTGTTCGATCCGGGCAACAAGATTTTGCGATTTATGTTGCCCCAGCAGTAGACGGCGCCGTCGG
>PMCK01000494.1:3737-4433 GCA_003154095.1 Myxococcales bacterium
AAGTCTGCACCAGCTGAGATGGCCGCTATACCGGACAGGAGCCCGTCGCCCCCGACACCTACGACTTGGACCGGGACGTTGCTTTCGGTAGTCGAGTTGTTCCCGAGGTCACCGGCGCCATTGCCGCCCCAGCAGTAGACGGCACCGTCTGAGGTCGCCGCGCAGGTTTGGTCGATGCCAGCCGCGATGGCCGTAACACCGGACAGAAACCCGGTGCCCCCGACCCCCACGACCTGGACCGGGACGGTGCTCGACCGGTTCGAGTTGTTGCCGAGGTCACCGTAGTAGCCGCCCCAGCAGTAGACGGCGCCGGCTGGGTTCACCGCGCAGGTCTGTTCGTTACCCCCAGCAATGGCCATAACACCTGACAGGAGCCCGTTTCCCCCGACCCCCACGACCTGAACCGGAACGTGGCTATCCGCCGTCGAGTTGTTCCCGAGCTGGCCGCTGCTGTTGCTGCCCCAGCACGCGACGGCGCCCGCCGTAATCAGCGCGCAGGTGTGGCTCCCGTTGTACCCACCTGCTGCGAGGACGGTGGCGCCGGACAGGAGCCCCATGCCCCCGACCCCCACGACCTGGACTGGGACGTTGCTCTGGGTGGTCGAGTTGTTCCCGAGCTCACCTTGCTCGTCTATGCCCCAGCAATAGGTGGCGCCCGCCTTGGTCAGCGCGCAGGTGTGCGCGTTACCGGCAGCA
>PMCK01000363.1 GCA_003154095.1 Myxococcales bacterium
TTGATTTGACGTGCACCCTGGTGATCGACATCGAAAATGACCCCGCGAGCGTCCAGTTGTAACGCTCGATCTATCTCAGCTGAGCGCGTCCCGTACAAATTTCCGTGGACTTCGGCCCATTCCAGGAAATCGCCGTTTTCGATGAGAGTCGCAAAAGCATCATGGGAAACGAAGTAGTATTCGCGTCCGTTTTGCTCGGATGCACGTGGCTTTCTCGTCGTGTGGGAAATGCTGAAGACGAGGTTGGAAACACAGTCCATCAGGCGCCCTGTCAATGTCGTCTTCCCCGCGCCCGAAGGTGAGGACACTATGAACAACAAGGGCCCGCTATTCGACATTTTGCACCTGCTCACGCATTTTTTCTACTTCCGACTTTAATTCGACGACCAGGTGGGATAGTTCGGAATCCTGACTTTTTGCACCGATCGTATTGGATTCACGAGCGACCTCTTGAAGCAGAAAGTCCAAGCGCCTACCCACCTGGTCAGCGGAGTCCAAAAGCTGGGTAAATTGGTCGAAATGGCTGACGAGTCTGGAAATCTCCTCTGTGACGTCGGAGCGCTCGGCCAACAATGCCACCTCTTGCTCTAGACGCGAATCATCAATCTGCCGCCTCGCATCGACAAGTAATCGATTGAGTCGATCCTGCAGCTTCGCCCTGAACACTGGAGCTGCCTGCTGTGCCCTTTCGTGGCAGGCATCGATGAGGCTGCGCGCATGCTGTACGTGACCGGCTAGCTGCGCAGAAAGGCTCTTGCCCTCGCAGAGTCGCATATTTTCCAAGTCTTTGACCGCGTTCGTGAAGGCAATTTCAATGGCTTGTCGCAAGTCAGCGTCGAGAGCGGGGTCATTGTTCGAAAACAGGCCAGGAGCCGCGAGCAGGTCACCGATCGAAATGTCGGATTTTGGGTTGAGTTCATCGCGAAGGCGACATAGTGCTGCATAAAGCGCGCGGGCCTTATCCAGGGCTATCGAAGGCGTTGAGAGTACGTCGCCACTCACCCGGACGCTTACGTCGAATCGGCCCCGGCTAAGCGTCTTGCGTCCAAGTTGCTCGATCAGAACCGCATAGTCCATGAGTTCGGAAGGCACTCGGACCCGCACATCGGAATAGCGGTGATTGACGCTCCGCAATTCGATAGTGATGCGGCCTGCTCCAAGCCCGGCTTCACCGAGACCGAATCCGGTCATGCTTCGCATAATCTCGAACCCGAGTCGAACAATCGACGCGTCCCGCTCTAGAGCCCCTTGCGCCGCCGAATGTCGTCCAGCATGCGCTGGTATTCGACTTCCCAAAGGGCAGAGCCTTCTTTCACGTGTTTGAGCTGACTTCGAACCTCGGCCTGCACATCGTCGTCGATTTGTGCGTGTTTCCGCAATGGGTCGCGCATCTTGCGTCGAAGCGTGACGTCGTCGGCGTAAATCTCATCGACGTTTTGCGAATGCATAAGCATCTCAACCAATTGGTCGAGAATGTAATCTATTGCTTCATCGCCCAGCTTGATTCCTCGTTCTTGAGAAATCATACGTTTGAGACGAGGGAGTTCGCTTGCCGGCAAGCCGCGCGCCGCCAGCACTTCCTTCGCACGCTCCATTACCTGCTGTTCGTCGCGAATGTATTGCTCGAGAACTGCCTTCACGTCAGCGCGAACTTCTGTCGGTGATCCCGTTTCTACATCGCCCTGTGCCAACAGTGCATCGACTATTTGGCGGGCAAGCTCGGGTAGTTTGGCATTGTGCAGCCGCATCGCGGCCATTGGTAGCCCCAGCGGACCCTAAACACCAGCCCAAAGTTGCCTATCGGACTTCGGATGGTCGAAAGCGGCCACTCTCGGTACGAACAAAAGTCGTCAAACTCGGGTGAACGAAAGTTCGACTGAGTCCCAGCAGGGTTTACGCCATTCGGTTTGCAACTCATGTGTTGGCCGACGCCCCGAATACTGCCCTTCCAACGATTTCACCCAGTATCGGTGAATATCACGGCATTGGACGTTCAGCGTTTCCGGGTACCGCCCGATGCGTTCGGATCATGTTTCGCGCCGAGTTGAAGGCGCCCAAAAACAGCCTCTTTCTGCCGTCGCTTGTAGGCCTCGTGGCTAGCATCACCCGACTCATTGGCCGATTCTGTTTCAGCGTCCAAAAGCTGAAATTCGCAAAGCATATAGACTACAGGTCCCAATAACTCCGAACCGGATGGTGCCAATTCCGTTAGGTGCGAAGGCACTCGGATGGGTACGTCCGTTACGAAATGAATAACGCGATAGGTGGAAGCGCTAAATCGATTGTCGTTGGGGGTGAGTTCATCATCCACCTGTTCCTGAAATCGATCGATCATTTTGCGAAAGTGAGAATTGCCTTCGCAATACGTCCGGAAATGGAAAATCGTGTTTGTGCTTTCGCCGGGGACGATATAGGTGAAGGGGAAAAGCTGCTCGGTTAGATAAAGAAGTACTGGAAGCAGATGTTCTCGAGTACGAGTTACGATTCGAAATCGGAGTTTGTCATAAAGTTGTGCAGCCGTCGCCGAGCGCTTCGAAAGCAGTTTAGTGTACGTTGAGTCCAGATTCTTGCGGCCCCCAATGAATTCAGTGATTGGGAAACCTTCACTGAGCATCGTGCCGACAACGCGATAAACCTTTTCCTCCACCAAATGGAAAAGGTCGCGATCACTCACCGGCAGACGGAAAAGTAGCTCTCTGCCAGCTAAGTGATGGATAATTTGCATAGTTTTCAGAACCGTGCAGGCCGCAACTTGGCGTTGTCCACGCCCGCTGGCGCACATCAGCAGGTCTTCGATGGGTAGCTTTTCAAGTGGTTGCGGCACCGCAAACTGAAAATGTCGCCGAAGGTACTCGATTGCCTCTTTGCGAATATGATTTATGAAAACCAAGTCCGTAGGCTGATCGATATGGAGCTCGTGATTTCGAATGAACCTTCGCGCTTGTTCGACATTTTCGAAATTGAGACGGTGCCAATCAAGCACCGACCCTCCGCGCAATATCAGTCGCACGGCCTCTAGGTCATGCAGCGCGAAATCATCGATAGTCTTCAGCCGCTGACCGCTGTTCGCGGCCGGGGGCGGGGCACTAGGATGTCTCGCGTCTATGTCAGATGGCGTAGTCAGCTTCCTGAATTCGTGCTGGTGACGTCGCTCGACGCGCGGCGCCGCAACGACAAAGTCCCGAAGAATATGCCTAGGGTCAAACCTAGCACGGTTAGCTGCGCACCGTATGCGCCGCTCGAAGCCAACAGTACAACGGGAGCTGCCCCAAGTAGTAGATACCAGAAACCCTGCTTCATCGTTGTCGCGTCTCCAGAGCCATGGTCGAGTCAGACCGAAATCAGCCAAACGTCGAACTTTATTGGAGTGCACGGCCCGGCGGGCCGATCAGGCTAAGTTTGTAACCTAATGTAGTTATTTATACTACATTTTGGCGCAGCGCACCAATTCTTAGCCTGCCGTGACGCACCGGTTCAAGGATGAAGCGCGAAACTGAGTTCATTAGGTAGTTCTTACGGCTACATTTACCTACATCTGTGCAGGAAACTTATGAAGCATATTGAAATATTGCACCAATACGGTACTTTAGCAACCGCGAACCTCAGATATTCAGTCGGAGCTCGCGACTTTCAGTCGTTTTAGCGACGACCGTTACTGCCTCGCCCACGAAGGCCGTGCTTCTTGGCCAAGTCATGTAGGTGCTTTCGATCCATTCGCGCTTCGCGCGCTGCCGCGCTGATGTTCCCATGATGGCGCTCCAGCAGCCACGATACGTAGCGACGTTCGAATTCCGATTCAAATGCACTTCTTGTCTGGCCGTAACTGAGTGCCGGATCAAAATCCGCCGGAACCGATGCGCTACCACCACTGGCAGCCCCGCCCAATCGAGACGCTACGTCGAAGGCCTCCGACCTAGCGAAATTGCCTTCCAGACCGGTAAATGCATGCGATGTTCCTGTGTCAACGTTGGTCACTGTCACTCCCCGAGCGAGGGGAAAAATTGGTCCTCGCCCTGAGGGGAGTACTTGGTGCTGCACCCCCAGTGTCGTCCAGTCCCCCCCTTTCAAATAATATTTGGCTAATTCGATGACTGCTTAGTCAATTTCGCGATATGCCCCATCCTGAGTGGGAAATTGGTCCAATTCGCCGATGGACTTTTGTGAAGTCAATCGTCAACTACCGCCATCGTTGTCGCCGCGTTGCCGCCCTCGGATGAGTCCAACTAGGCCCTTTATGGTATCCGAAGGCAGTGAGAATGCAGGCATTCTTCCTTTGCCCCGCAAAATACTACTTGCGATTTGATCGTCGGTAATTGTGGCTTGCCACCGAGGGTCCGAAAGATTGCGTGCCCCCATGGCGGCACCCATGGGCCCATTGCCCTCGCCAATGCGGCCATGACAACCGGAACAAAGTGATGACCATGTTGCGATCGCATCGGCAGGCTTCTTTTCGGCTATGGCCTCCTGAGGCGCCAATGAATTGACTCCGGAGCCGAAAGGTACGGACACTATTTCCTGATCGTGGTCACTAGGACGCCATGCCCGAATGTCACCATCTGGCCGAGAGCATCCAAGTATCAGCAACATCACCAGAGGAGTAATTAGCTGGCGCCCAATCACAAGGCGCCAATACCACGCGTTGGCGGCTGGCGCGGCAACGAATCGTCAAGAACAATACAAAGTTCGGCCTGCCATCCCAGCTTCCCCTTTATGAGTAAACGCGTTTCCAAGTGCCTATACTCGATAATCCGTCCGGCACGGACTGACCAGTGACATCGAAATTCGAAACCGGTGTTTCGTACACACGATTGGATTTGGATAGGGTGACCAGAACTACGTAGATCCATGTGCTGCGTAGCTTGGGCGATGACCCGGGTGTACAGATACCCGTATGTCGTTGGATTTCGTCCATTTGCATGTGCACTCTCAGTTTTCATTTCTCACGAGCACAGTGCGCTTGGCGGAACTTCCGAAACAAGTGAAGAACCTGTCCATGTCGGCGGTGGCGATCACAGACCGAGCCAATATGTTTGGTGCGATTCGTCACTACAAAGCCTGCAAAGCCGAAGGTATTCTTCCAATATTAGGTTGTGAAGTAAATGTGCTTCGAGGCGATCTTAGCGGCGCATTCGATCACATGGTGATCCTAGCGACGAGTAATGACGGATACAGGAACCTGGTGCGTTTGGTATCCATGGGATATTTGGAATCCGCGGTCGAAGGTTTTCCGGCCGTTTCCCTCGACACTATTGAGAAGTACTCCGAAGGCTTGGTTGGCTTAACGGGATGCCTGGGGGGCGTAGTTCCACAGGGAATACTCATAAACGGAATAAATCATTCTGGTCCGCTCTTGGGTCGATTGCGCGAGATTTTTGGTCAAGACAGACTATTCGTGGAACTCCAAGATCATGGTCTGCCCGAGCAGTCGGTAATAAACGCGGAGCTTGAGCGCAGTGCCCAGTTATTGGGGCTGTCGGTTGTAGCAACGAACGACGTACACTTTGTTTCTCAAGACGACGGAGAAGCTCAAGTCTATTTGGATTGTGTCAGGCAAAATCGCACCTACGCTGAAATAAAGCCTGGTCACCACGGTTCTTTCGAGATGTATTTGAAGAGTCCCGAACAGATGCATCACCTGTTCCGGCATTGTCCTGAAGCGCTGAAGACCACATGTCAGATTGCCGAAATGTGTTCGGGGCTGAATATAACGCTTGACTCGCCGCTATTGCCGGAGTTTCCAGTACCGGAACCGTTTGATATTCAAACTTACTTCCGTCATGTCGCCGAGGGCGGGTTGGTGCAGAGACTCGATGAGTTCAAAGCCAAGGGAAAAACCGTACAGGAGTCGTCGTACGAAAAACGCCTCGCTCTGGAACTAGACGTAATTGAAAAAATGCAATATGCAGGCTATTTCCTGATTGTTTGGGACTTCATTCGCGAGGCCAAACATCGGGGGATACCCGTGGGGCCAGGTCGCGGATCTGGAGCCGGGTCACTAGTTGCTTACAGCATGGGGATCACCGAACTCGATCCCATTCCGTATGCACTGCTTTTCGAAAGATTTTTGAATCCCGATCGCGTAAGCATGCCCGACTTTGATATTGACTTCTGCATGGATCGCAGAGGCGAAGTCATCGACTACGTTTCGGAGCGGTTTGGTGCGCGAAGCGTGGGACAAATTGCGACATTTCAAAATCTCAAAGCGCGAAGTGTCATCAAGGACGTAGCGCGCGCCATGGGTTTTTCACCTGTAGAATCTCAGCGCATCGCAACCCTGATTCCCGAAAAGGGTCAGGGGAAAATGTGCACCATCGATGAAGCACTTGAGCTTGAGCCCAAGCTCAAGACAGCAGTGGATGCCGATCCCCGAGTTGCAGAACTAATCTCGCAAGCTCGCAAGCTCGAGGGACTGACCCGGCATGCAGGAATGCATGCTGCCGGAGTCGTAATTAGTAAAGGCCCCCTCTACGACCACGTGCCGTGCTTTCTGAGCGACTCCGCAATCGTCACGCAGTACGACAAAGACGATGTCGAGGCCGCCGGTTTAGTAAAGTTCGACTTCCTCGGGCTGAAAACCCTTACCGTCATCGATATCGCGCAGCGAATGGTAAATGCGCGTCCGGACCGCATCGGCTGCCCGCTTGATCTCACTAAGATAGAGCTCGACGATCGCGAAACATACCAGCTAATCGCAACTGGTGAAACTACAGGCGTCTTTCAGTTGGAATCAACNNCTCAAACCTGACTGCTTTGAAGACATTATTGCCGCTGTAGCACTATACCGACCTGGGCCACTCGGCACCGGGATGATAGACGACTTCATCAAGAGCAAACATGGGCGTCAACAAATACGCCAACTTCACCCTTTGGTGGACGAGGTTTTAGCTCCGACTTATGGCGTCATTGTCTATCAAGAACAAGTGATGCAGATTGCTCAGAAATTGGCTGGTTTTACCCTGGGAAGTGCTGACCTATTGAGACGCGCAATGGGTAAGAAGAAGCCAGCGGAAATGGCAAAACAGCAATCCGTTTTCATCGAAGGCGCTTCCGCAANNCAGGCGTTAGCCATTTTCAAAGAAGTAGAGGGCTTTGCGGCTTACGGATTCAACAAGAGCCATTCTGCGGCCTATGCCCTCATCACCTACCAGACAGCGTACCTAAAGGCGCACTACCCTACGGAATTCTTCGCGGCCGCAATGACGGCAGACAAGGACAAAATCGATAAGGTTGTCAGAACAATCGCGGAAGCGCGCGCCTGGGGAGTGGCCGTGCTCCCCCCTGATATCAACGCGAGCGAACTTGATTTTACCGTAATTTACGACAACCCAAAGGGTGACGGTCAACGCCATGGTCCCGGACGACTCAGGGATCGCCTTTCACCTCGCATCCGATTCGGGCTTGGGGCGATTCGAGGGGCAGGACAGAGCGCTCTCGAGGGAGTTTTTGAATCTCGACGACAAGGAGGTCGTTTCAACGACCTTTTTGATTTTTCTGCTCGGGTAGACAGTAAGCGGCTAAACAAGGGATTACTGGAATCACTTGTGCAATGTGGTGCTTTCGACGCGATAGCACTGCCGAATGGTCTCTCTCGAGCGAGACTGTTTGCCGCGATCGATGGCGCGCTTGAGCGCTCGCGAAGTGCAACGCGAGACCGCGAACGTGGCCAAACCTCTCTGTTTGGCTTACTGTCTTCTGGAAACGCAAACGTTGAAGCAGGGTTGCAGGCGGACCAGTATCCGGAGGCGGAGAGTTGGGACCGCATGGAATCATTGGCACGAGAAAAGGCATCGCTTGGTTGTTATGTAACGGGTCACCCCCTGGAACGATACGGCCAAAAATTGCAGCGGCTGGACATCATATTGACCAAAGACGTATCCGGCTGCGAACCTTGGACCGTGGCAAGGGTTGCCGGAATGGTAGAGAACTATCAAGAAAAGCTCTTCCGCGGCAGCGGTACGAAAGCAGCGTTCTTCACACTCGAGGACCTGAATGGTCGAATAAGCGCTAAAGTTCGAGGGGATCGCATCGAGGAATGTGTCACCCTGCTCCGCAGCGGGACGCCGGTAATAGTGACGGGTAAAGTCAGCTACCCTCAGACGGATGACGACGAAGGTGATTTGGAGCCCACCCTCTTAGTCGATTCTGTCGAACACTTAGGCGTTGCGGTACAGCGAGTGACTCGCGCGATTAATGTGCAAATTTCTGCGGAGCAGGCCCACAAAGATACTTGGACCAAACTGCGGGAGGTAATTGGCTCAAATCCGGGCAATTGTGAACTAGAATTCGTAGTTACGCTCGACAATGGGGTGGAAGTGGCGTTAGCTCTCGATCAGAAGCGCGTCAGTCCCGACGACGGATTTTTGGGTGCGCTGGAGCGAGTTATCGGCAATAACGCGATCGAATTGCGATAAAGTTACTAGCGCCAAACGAGAATACCTCGAATGGGCCCAGCTGCTCCGGCTTATGGGCCGCCCTCGATTGTCTCTATCGATGTCTGGGCGATCCCCGAGGGCGCATTCATCTAGGGTCGAAGGATGCGCACCACTCGAAAACGACGGATTGCAACTGGCCGAAAACATTGATTCGAGCTAGACAGCGTGCCCGCGAGTCGACTTAGCGTCGGCTCGTCATTCGGGTCGATAGCTCAGTTAGGTTAGAGCTGCGGATTTTTAATCCGTAGGTCCCCGGTTCGAATCCGGGTCGACCTACCCGGGAAATAAGGGAAAGCGGTTCATTTCTTGGGCCGCTTTTCTTATTGCATGTACTGATGCTGGTACCAGTCAGCGGGTCGAGTGGTAACTGAAACCCGGCATTCCAGTCACGGCCGATATCGACCCGCCGATAGCATCTTGTTGCCTCGAGTCGTTAATGTCCCGACGAGTTCGATGTGGCTTCTTTGGGTGGGCGTTGCTCGGCATTTGGCTCACCGATAGATGTTGGCAGCGTGCCGACTCGTAGCGCCACTATCATAGCTGTCGGTTCATTTGGCCCTGCTAGGTGCATTTCCCTGAATGCGAGGCTGACGCATTTCACGACGGATGAGTCGGGAAAATGGCTGTCGTGCTCATCGGACCGCACCATTTGCCCGAGCTCGTTGAATTGTAACAACATTGCGAGCCTTCCCCAAAGCCTTGGATCTTGAGCAATGCCGTCTCGAACACATTGCTCAACGGCGTTCTTGACTGATTCTAACGCGCTGCGAATATGATCTCCTTCGACAGTTGCTTTGCCCGCTTGTGATTTTTCCGTGACTGACAGGGGCGCATCCCCAGGGTATACGCGAACACGCATCGTAATTGCTGCCGCAGTAGACGGCGTTCGGAAAAGCTTAATCGAACGAGTGGCATTAAGAATGCACGCGGCAATTTGCGGCAGAGCCACATTCGTGCGCCGCAACTTGGCGACCACGACCCGTCCCTGCTTGTTTATTAGCACTTGCATCCAAGTGTCGCCCCCTTTGCTGTGATTTTCGTGTGCCGCAGATTCAAAGCAAAGTCTATACGGCCAATACCCTAGATTGCGGAATTCTGCCAAGTAGTTCCGAATCACCCGGGTCTTGCTTGCATGAGTTCGAGATGTTCCGCTTGCCTCAACATCAACAATTACTCGCGTGCCTGGGTGGTAACCGATTCGGTTTGACACATATGCCGCATTGCCATTTCCACCCATATTCCAGCGAGCTAACTCTTCAGCAGCAAGGCTGGCATTTATTCCCCCGACTGAAGGTTCTTGCACATGAGGTCTGACGGGAGTCTCCCACATAATCTTGGGTTCAAGTACGCTCGCCGTCTCGCCAATGGATGTGACCCCCGCGTCCGATGTGACTTCCCTGGGTGATGCCGCGCCCAATTTAGGATGGTCGACTGTTCGCGGGCCTACAGATGCACCTTCGCATATCCTCGATTGAACAACACTGCACAAAAGAAAGGCCCACACTAGTGTTTGCCAGTATCTACCGAAGGTCATCTCACGAGCCCGTTTGCGTTTCCCAATGGCGTTAGTCTTCGTCACTTCACCAAATGCTGGAAGGACAACCGAGGACGATTGAAACAGTACTCCCTGGAAGTTGTGCTTC
>PMCK01000308.1 GCA_003154095.1 Myxococcales bacterium
ACGTGTGGGACGTGAGCTCGCGCGGCGTCCGTTCCATGGTGGTGTGCGACATGAACAAGCCGTGGGGCCAGTCGAAGAGCTGCACCAGTTGCGGCAAGTGCGTCCAGGTGTGCCCCACCGGCGCGCTGGCCGAGAAGGGCTTTGCGGTGGAGGAAATGATCAAGCAGGAACGCACGGTTACGCGCCTGGCCGCCAGGCGGGGAGTCCACTCATGAAGAAAGCCAGGCTCGCAACGGTGTGGCTGGATGGATGTTCCGGCTGCCACATGTCGGTACTCGACTTGGATGAGATACTATTGTCCCTCGCCTCGAGGATTCAGGTAGTTTTTGGTCCTTTGGTGGACGCACAACACTACCCTAGTGCCGTCGATTTGGCGTTGGTCGAAGGCGCCGTCAGCAACCAAGACGATTGGGCTTTGATACAGACGATTCGCGCCAATACTAACATCGTCGTCGCGCTCGGCGACTGCGCCGTGACATCCAACGTACCGAGCATGCGCAACGGTATTCCGGTTTCAAGGTTGCTCGAACGGGTCTACTTGCAGGGTACCGAAGGGAGCCGTCAAGTACCAAACGACAGAGTCCCGGCACTGGCGAGGACTGCAGTACCGCTGCACGAGGTCATCAAGATCGACGTTTACATTCCTGGTTGCCCGCCACCCCCATCGGTGATTGCGAGCGTTCTTACGCAAGTGCTGGATGGCCGCCGGGTGGAACTTCCGGCAATAGCAAAATTTGGATAATCCTTCACGGGACAGGCCTGTTATGACACAACGAGTAGTAATTCCCCATGTGAGCCGGATTGAGGGCCACGCCCAGATCACGATTGACCTAGATGACAACGGCCAAGTCGTGGATGCAAGATTGCACGTGACTCAATTGCGCGGCTTCGAAAAATTCACCGAGGGGCGCCCCTTTTATGAGATGCCGTCAATTACCGCTAGAATCTGCGGCATCTGCCCGGTGAGCCACCTTTTGGCCTCGGTCAAGGCCTGTGACATGATCATGGCCGTTCAGGTACCGGAGCCCGCCTATAAGCTTCGCGAATTGCTTCACTACGCGCAATTCGTTCAGTCACATGCACTGAGCTTCTTTCATCTGTCGGCACCCGATCTCGTACTAGGGATGGATTCGGATCCGGCCTCTCGTAATGTGTTTGGTCTCGCGGAAAAATACCCCGACCTTGCAAAAGATGGCATAGCCCTGCGTCGCATAGGGCAACACACAATCGAGCTATTGGCAGGGCAACGCGTTCACCCGTCGTGGACAGTTCCCGGCGGTGTCAACAAGGCACTGAGTGCTGACACCCGGGACGAAATACTGAAAGACATCCCGCAGGCGTTGGCGATTGCGCGGCGTGCCCTAACCACCTGCAAGGTGCTTTGCGAGAATTTTCCCGAGGAAATCAAGACGTTCTCGAGCTTGCCCACACTTTACGCCGGGCTTTCGAACGATCGCGAAGAATTGAAGATCTACGACGGACAGCTCAGGTTCAGGCGTCCCGACGGGACATTGGCGGCGGTCCTCAACAACCCCAAGGATTATGCGGATCTCATCGGTGAGGCAGCGCTTTCGGATTCATATCTGAAGGCCCCATTTTTCAAACCCGCGGGATATCCGGACGGAATTTACCGCGTAGGACCTCTGGCAAGGCTCAATGCAGCGAAATCTTATGGCACTCCGGCAGCTGACGCGGAGCTCGAGGAGTTTCGTCAATTCTTTGGTGTGATGCCGCAGAGTGCATTTTTGAATCACTATGCGCGTTTGATCGAGATCGTCTGGAGCCTCGAGAATATGCAGCGGCTCTTGGATGACCCGATAATCCTCGATAAGAACGTTCGAGCCCACGCGGAAGTGAACCAAAGCGAAGGCGTGGGTATCATTGAGGCCCCACGCGGGATCTTGATCCATCATTACAAAGTGAACGAGAGTGGCGCCATCACTTGGGCCAACCTAATTGTGGCAACCGGTCACAATAACTTGGCAATGAACTATGGCGTCAAACAGGTTGCACAGCATTTCATTCGAGACGGGCAAGTATCCGAGGGTGTACTCAACCGCGTGTGTGCCGTTATCCGCGCCTACGACCCGTGCTTGAGCTGTTCAACGCACGCCAACGGCAGACCCGCCGTGCAAATTGACATTCGCAGGTCCGACGGGTCGCTCTTGAAATCGCTAAACACTAGCGACATCCCGTAGGCCGCGCGCCAGACTCACAGCGCGACAGGGACCGGTAGTGAACTACTCGTTGCAGTCCCAGTGCCCAGTTGGCCCGATCCATTGTACCCCCAGCAGGATACGACGCTCGAGCCAGAAATGGCACACGTGTGAAGCTTACCGCTACTTATCGCGCGAATGTCGGTTAGTGCATTAACGTTTACGGGTGTATTGCGGTTCGTCGTAGTTCCGTCACCCAGCTGGCCATAGCTATTGACACCCCAGCAACTTGCGCCTGCATTAGAAATCAAGCCGCACTCATGTGAATCCGAACTCGTTACTTCGACGGCATTGGTTAGTCCAAACACCGCTGTAGGCACGTTGTGGTTCGATGGCGTGCCGTCACCGAGCTGCCCGTTGTTGTTCGCACCCCAGCAATAGGCTACACCACTGCTGGCGAGAGCGCAGGTAGTGCTCGTTCCGGCAGCAACGCTAATCCACGAAATGGCACTGGGTGCCGCGCAGGATACGGGGGTCTGGGATGAAGTCGTCGATCCGTTACCCAGCTGACCGGTAGCGTTGTTTCCCCAGCATTGCAGGGCGCCATTACCCAACAACGCGCAGCTGTGCTTGTCACCGGCCGCGACGTCTATTGCGTTGGAAATTCCGCTGACAAGGGCGGGGACTGCACTGTCTGCCAAGGTTCCGTTGCCGAGTTGTCCGGACTCATTGGCGCCCCAACATCTTACGGTACCATCAGCCAAAAGGGCGCAGCTATGATTGTCACCCGTGGCCACGCGCTGGGCGTTGCTTATCGAACTGACGGTGTGCGGACTGCTAGCATTGGAAGTTGTTCCGTCACCCACCTGTCCCTTTGCGTTCTCGCCCCAGCAGCGCAGGGACTTGTCAGCAAGTACGGCGCAGGTGTGGTTCCCTCCGGCTGCGATGTGCACTACATTGGACAGATTGGGGATCGTGGCCGGCTTTAATTGGCTAGTGAGGGCACCACTTCCGAGCTCTCCGTACGCCCCGTGACCCCAACAGCGCACGGCGCCCGCACTGGTCACGTAACAGTTGTGAGCTGCACCAGAAACTATCAGTGGCAAACAGGAGCCCTTCCCACAAATCTTATACCCCGCAAAGTCGCCGGCCGCGCAAGTCGTCGCTGACGAGCAAGACACCTGCCCGGCCGAGCTTTGCGTCGAGCTGCCGCTCCCGCCCTGGGAATCACCGCCGAAGGAGTTGCCAGACGAGCCACCCAGGTTCTGTTGACCGCCGACCGAGGTAAGGTGATCGGATGATCCCGACATTGTCACCGAGGTGCTGCTGCAAGCTAAGGTTAACGCCAGCGCACCTAGTCCCAATTCAATGCCCCGGGCGGGGCGCGTCGCGTCGTGTCTAGCTCTCTGTCGCATGCGGCACATCGCTGTACGGCACACGAGCGCTCTGCGGTTAGCCCCGTTCACGCTAGGTTCGGGAATGGATCATCGATCACCCCAAATACACGCGGAAAGCTGCGTTTCAGTGCCAACGGAATGGGCGTGGGTCGCATGCCTCGAATCGCCGATTGGCCTATCGCCATTCCGTAGAGTTGCCCCAAGGATTGTTATCATCCAGTTGGCGNNGGACGGAGCATCTGGATAATCGCCTGCTTTTGCTCGGGGTTGAGGCTGAGCCGTTCGATATTCCTCACTAGGGTCCGCGTTTCCAATTGTCGCGGGTTGGGCGCGGGCAATTCCTTGTACTCGCCGATACTGCTCGTATTCTCGGACACGGCCTGGTACGTGCGCTGTTGCAGTTCGAGTAAGCGATCAAGCCGCTCCGCCATCTGGAGCTGCTCGCGGCGCAGTTCGAGATCGAGTCGATCGCGTTCAGCGAGCTTGGCGCGGATAGTGACTATTTCAGCCTCTAGTTGGGCAATACGCGCTTGAGCGATTGCGGCCTCCTGACGTTCTCTCAGAAGAGCCATGTTCGTATCGCCACTCCGCGTGTTCGGCAACGCGCACCCCATCAATATGAGCACCAGTGATATTAAGCATTTCGGTAAACGGCACATGAATCACCAACCGATTCCGATTAAGAGTTTAGCACTCGCTTTGCGGAATACGAGAAAGTCAGCTGAGCCGCCCATTTCCGGCAGTTATCGTGCAGATTGAATCGAACTCGGGTCAAAGATTCACCCCCCATGAACAACCTCCATTCGATGTCGACTTCTGTGTCGGCTCGGCTGTGCAACAGGCTCGGTTGTGCGCTTTTGTTCGCGGCAATGGGGTGTGGGTCCGCCTGCGGGACTGGCAATAGCCCGCGGTCTCCCTTCGGTGCCACCCGCGCGGACGCAAGCGTTCCGAATGGCAATACAGTTGACGCCAGCTATAGCGCCAATGCATGGAATGCCGGTTCAGGGTGGCCTTGTGGCAGTGACGACGCAAAGTCGGGCCCGGCTCTGGTCATTGATTTCGCCGGTACTCCTACCCCCTATGGGCAAGGTTATCGCGACCATCTACTCAGCTTGAAGTAACGCGTCGGACGCCATTTCATGCTCAGAGCAGCTTCCGTTGTTCGGCTTGCGCCGAATCAATCGATGTCGAGTGAACGCATAAACCAATGCCGTACTCACCCCTGCAAGGATTCCCAGAACATGTGCTTCCGGCAAGAGACGTACGCCCTCTCCGAGCTTCGGAGCCAGTATCGCGTGGCCCGTGCCGAATTCGTACAATGATTTTCCGAAGAAAAGCGTCGTGGCGATGACCAATGCCGTCAGTAGCCAGCGCCTTTCCCTAACGCGCCGATCAAAAAAAGCCAGAGTGAAGAGCTGGGCGGCCAAAGCGCAGTCGATAGCAGATAGTCCTCGATAGTCGATGCGCGGCGCGCCTCCGAGGAGCAGCCAGCAGCCCACTAACATGCTGGTTCCGAGAATGGCGCTGAACAGGAGACGTCGCGAGATCAGTTCAACGACACTGGCCCATATCAGAAACGCGGCAACATCCCCGACAAAGTGGCTTTCGTTATAATGGCAGAAATGACCCGTCAAAATACGCCAAATTTCGCCCGAATGGCTCGCCTCCGTGTCGAAGACGAGCCATTGCGTAAGGCTAGGACACGCGTAGGCCATAGCGGCACCCAATGTTAGCCCTAGAGCACACCAGGGCTTGCGTGTTTGCGGCGCCGCTTTGCCTGCTAACATCAGGAAGCGTCCCCCACCTGACTCGCTCGCCGGATCACTAACAACGCACCCGCTGCAATGAGCCCAGCCAGAATGCTCAGTGGATCAAGAGCCCCCGCCCCGCTGTAGGAGTTAGTGTCATAGCCAGCTGACTCGGTAGGCGTACCTACGCCATAATTGACTGTTGGCTGAGTTGCATTGATTGTCTGCGCTTGTTGCTCTGTAGTAGTACGCTGCAAGTTGTTGCGATCGACGCCCAGCTGTTCGAAGGTGGCATCGTCAACGACGAGCATGGATGTCTCATCGGTGACGAGTTGATAGTCTAACCCTAGCTTCTGGATGGCACTGGCCGCTTCATCTGTGCCCATAAGACCTAACATTCGCTGGCGTTGAACGGCGTGAATCATATCCAGCGCCCAGAGCCGTTCGAGCTCCGGATTCGCTGCGTCCGTGCTGGGAAAGCTAAAGGCGAGCCCGTAGTTATGGTCCTTGCCGGTGATCTTAGTTGCCAGATTCATGTGCGCTTGACCCGCCGTTTCGTAGCGACCGAACACGACCAATTGTTGCCCGCGATACACCTTGCCGAAGTCGAAGTCCGTCGTGTCGTGTACATTGACACCTGTAATCGATAGCTGTGTATTGTACATACTTTCATGGGTGATTTTGCTCCGGGCGAGCATCACCTGACCGAAGATGTCGTCTTGATTCGACACCTGCGCGTAAAAGCCCCCGCTCACGTCCGTGATGAGGTCCATCAGAGGCCAGTTGGCGCTATTCCCCATCAAGAACCCGAAGGTACGAACGTCACTTTCCTTCAACAAATTGACGAAACTGACCGGGTCGACGACGCCCGTGTTGGTGACTCCGTCGGTGACTAGTAGTACCTCGGTGACCCGTTCGCCCTCCACATCCGAAAGCGCCAGTGTCATTCCCGCGTAAAGGTTCGTGCTATCGCCTGCCGAGAGGGCCCCAACTGCCGTCTTGGCTGCGTCGATGTTTTCGGGTGTTGCGTCTTTGAAGCCGCCCGTTACATCCCAAGCAGTCGAGTCGAATGCGACAATTCGAAATCGATCTTGAGGTGTCAATTGTCGAATCGACTCGATCGTCGCATTCATTAAAGTTGCAATTTTGCTATCCATGCTTCCCGAGACGTCCAAGACAAAAACGATATCGTGGCCGGTGGTGATCGGCGGTAGATCCACGCCGGGCGTCACGACCATCATGAATGTACCGACACCCTCCGCGTTAGCGCGGTACGGAATCACCTGAACGCTACCCGGCTGATCGTCAGGAAACCGGTAATAAACGACCACATCTTGGTTCAATTGGGCCTGAGTAGATTCGAGGTGCACCGTATAGTGACCGTCGTCGATCTTATTGATCTGTGGACTGAGCCCAGGTACGCGCAATTCCTCCACACTGACGGCACTCTTGAGCTCCAAATCAAATGTGAATTTGCCGCTGACCGTGTCACTGCGCGTCCAGAACGACGTAGCCGCTTGTGAATCCGTACCGCCGTCTTGCAGCGGATACAGATACCGGCCGACGGCCGTGTCTATCGACAGGGGCTCGTAGTAAACGAACGTCATCGACGTTTCGCCACCCGCCGGAATGTTGGCCACGCTAAATTGAAAGGATTGATACGAATCCTGCGTAGCTAGCCCGGCCTGGGCACCTGCATCATTCTGGTCCGCATAGATCTGCGCGGCTTTATCCCGCGCGAGCACCTCGCCATGCATCGTACTTTCACCGACTTGCATCGTCATCTCGGACAGAGCCGCGTTTATGGGCACTGGGAATTCGTAAATTGCGTCAATCGGAGCAGAACCAGGATTTTGGAACCGTTGCGACACCTCGGTGCGCGCGTAACCATTATTCAGAACCACCTTGACCGCGTGATCGACGAGAACCGGTGGCGTCGTCGTTGAGGTCACAGGGGTAAGCGTTCCCGCAGCCTCCGTGGGTTGAACTAAGGAAAAAGTAGACAAGGCCATTGCGGCCATGGCCGAAAGAATCGTTCGAACATACATAAATGAGCCTCCCTATTCTTGGGCTTTGGGCGGCTGATAGCAGCCGGCGTGCCACGTCGCGCAACCGATGATTTTGCGGCACTTTGCGGCACTTTGCGGCTCACCGAATCGGCCCGCGTATCCAAGGCGCACGGTCGATTGGACCATAGTGACCCAAATTCACAGTCTCACGCATTGGCGGACCGAACCAATATTCGTGCCTTGCGGTCTGTCCATGTCGCTGCGACACTGAATCAACGATTAGAGCTGATCGGCGAAATCGCAGGAATAAGAGATGAATACGCGCGCCATAATGAATCCCGCCGGTGGCCTGCGTTACCACCTACGGGCACTTCGCTTCAAGAACCACGAATGGAAGCCATTTCGGTGGGAAATAGGTGAGTGGCTGCTCGCCTGGCAGCCGAAAAGCCCGACACTCCTGTTAGTCGGGCCGAGCGCGGGTTACTGCTTGCAGCCGTTTGTGTTCGAGAAATTCGAACGCGTCATTTGCCTCGAACCGGATCCGGTTGCCCGATTTCTATTCAAAAGGCACTTGCAGCAGGCGCCCCTCGATTCCCGGCCAACGCTTGAATTCATTGCCGAAGATCACTTGGTTCAATACCCTGAGCGGCTACCAAAACTCGTCGATCAATATCCCAACGTGTGTTTGCTATTCACCAATGTGCTGGGCCAACTGCGGGCACTTCTCAACATCGACGACAATAGCGGGCCCGCGTTTCTGCGTATCAAGGCGGCGATCGCGGAGGCCACTTCGGGTCGCGCTTGGGCTAGCTTTCACGATCGGGTGTCCGGCTATGTTCGGCCTTCCTTCGAGAATTCCGTAACCTCGAATTCGAGACTCAAGGATGGCGAAGTCATCGAGCTACTTTACAGCGGAACGCTCGTCACGAAGAGCCATCGGGATATCCAGTTGGTCGACCACCTGACTGAAGGGCTTTTCCCGATGGACCTGCCACATACCTACTTTAGTTGGGAGATCGAACCGGGTCGATTTCATTTGATCGAGGCGGTGAAGTCGCCCCTTTGAAGTCACTGAAGGCCGATTACGCCGTACGAATGCGCGGCCTGATTCGACCGCAAAAATCGGAACTCCGGCTCTTCCCCTATTTGCCGACGAGAACGACACTGGTAGGGTAGTCATTTCGGCACCCAACAATGCCGAGGAGTGTCGCTATGTCGCTTAATTACTCAAGATTCCTCGTACTTGGCTTAATTGCAGATTTGGGAAGCAGCCTCGTGGGCTGCGCTGCGAAAACAGAGACTCAAGCGGGCACCGCAGGCTCGAGCAATACAGCCGGCACGGGTGGTGCCGCTTCGAGTCAGACCTCGGCCCCTGTGTGCACACAGGGTGATACTCGCGAGTGCGTGGGGACCGCCGCGTGTAAAGGTGGCCAAACCTGTACACCGGCGGGTGTCTGGTCTGCGTGCGATTGCGGCTCGCAAGGATCGGGCGGTGCGAGCCCGAGTGCGAGCGCTGGAGGCAATGTTAGTGCCGGTGGAACCTCGGCTTGGCTGCGAGGGACCGGAGGTCTTGCTACTTCGATGGGCGGAACGAATCCTTGGAGCTCCACTTCGGTGGGCGGCTCTAGTTTCATCGTTGGAGTCTCGACGGGCGGCTCGGGTTTCGTAACCGGGACAGGCGGTGTGAATGGAATCGGGGGAACTGCGAATGCCGGCGGGGCCGGCACGGTCGCCTGCACCACCGATTCGATTGACGCCGCGCTCGCCCGCCTGAACATGGTTTTCCTCCTGGACAAAACCGGGAGCATGGGCAACGACCCAAACGGTGCTTGGGCAAATGCAGTGGACAGATGGAATCCTGTCGTAACGACGTTAGATTCGTTCTTCAATGACCAGAACTCGGCTGGAATCTACGCGTCCCTGAGCTTTTTCCCAGCAGATGGGGATGTTACAAGCGCGTGCAAAGTTACTAGTTATTCAAGTGGTTCGAGCTCACTGAAGGTTCCACTGACATTGCTCGACGCTACCGGTCGGCAAAAATTTCTAGCGAGACTTTGTGACCCCTCGTCACCACAAACGGCCAACTGCATCGTCCCAGCCGGAGGTACGCTAACTCGACCAGCATTGCAGGGCACAATCGACTACGTGAATTCGATTCAGACGAACTTTCCGGATAGCAAAACGGTCATCGTGTTTATCACGGATGGTGAACCCGGATTTGGGTACGTACCGGCAGGCAGTACGACCGTGACCGCTCTATACTCTTGTGACGATCTCAGTAGCAGTGCCTGCGTTGCAGCTTCCGGTACCATTCCATCCTGCGCCTCAGCACAGGCCGAAGTTGACGCCGTTGCTTCAGTTATTCAGAAGGCCCCCGCCAAGTCAATCCACTTATTTTGCCTAGGCGATCTGAGTATGTCGACTATGGACGAATGGGCGATGGTGAGCGCCAATCCTGCCGTTGCGTTGCAGGGCCTTTCGGGAGCACAAGTAGCTACGACATTCAAGACAGCCTTGCAGAACATCAGAGACGCTTCATGGAGCTGCAGCCTCAAGATCCCCGCTCCGAGCAGCGGAGGCTCCATTGATTATACGCGAATGAATCTAAAGTACATCAGCGGTGATGGCATGCAACAGGATATTCCACGCACCCGCGACGGCACGAGTGCTACTTGCAGTTTATCCAACCTGGGTTGGTATTTTGACAATGTCAGCGCGCCTACTCGAATGGTCCTCTGCCCTGCGCTCTGCAGTAGTGTTAACCAAGATCCTGCCGGCAAGCTCAATGTTGCGTTTGGCTGCAACACACAAGTATTTTGAGAGCTTGGCCCTGCGGTGCTCCCCGGGCTCGTAACCACTTTTGATAAGTGCTCTAGGTGGGCAAGGCCCAGCGCAAATAATCTTTGCATGCCGGCGTACAGGTACTGACGGCAGACCCATTGCCGCCCGGCCCGGTGCCATCGTCGCATTCTTCAGGGCCACTCATGATGCCATCGCCACAATGGGGACCAAGCGTGCAAGTGGCGGTACAGCCTCCAAAATCACCCATGTTCATGTCGACCCCCAAATCACATTGTTCGGGACCATTGGTGACCCCATCACCGCAGTAAGGCGCCGGAATGCAGTTAGAATTGCAGCCGCCGTAGTCACCCGTATTTCGAGCGGAACCATAGTCACATACCTCTCCAAGATCGGCCTGCACTTGGCCGTCGCCGCAGTAGCCGGCCAATCTACAATTTGCGGTACAGGTCGGGTCGCCCGAGGGCTCGCGTTCTTCGCCCCAGTCTGACTGAACAAGGCCGTCTCCGCAGCGGGGCGGCAGAGTGCAACCGATGCCACACGTGCCGTATAGACCATCATTAATTCCATCATCGCAAACCTCCGGATGGCCAGAATCGCCGTTGACCACACCGTCGCCGCAGTAGGGACTGAATGTACAGTGTGTCGTGCAGCCAGCGTAGGCCGTGTCACTATTGGCGGAACCGTTGTCGCATTGCTCGTATGTCGCACCCAGCCCGGACCTTTGC
>PMCK01000488.1 GCA_003154095.1 Myxococcales bacterium
GATCAAGGGCGTCGCGCTAAAGTAATCTTGCCAGCATGCGCATTCATACGGCCACAATTACTCGCCTCCGAGACGCCCTACTGCAGAGCGGACGACGTCCGAGCATGGTGATGAGTCCCGCGTACGAGACATTGGCGCGAAGTGGCCTCCTGAGTCCGGAAGAAACTGCCGCTATTGAGCGCATCGATCCACTTGCAGAGACGATGTACCTGATGATGACAGCGGACGGCGATATTTCAGATATCGAAAGGGATGCTCTGCGCGGCGCTATCCGCGGCTTAGCTGACAACCTTATCCGGACCGGATCCATCAACGTAATGCTCGAAACTTTTGCCGCAAAACTTAAGGAACACGGCCGAGAGTTGCGGCTACAAGAGATAGCCGACGCGTTGTCGGACAACCCGCAAGAGGCCGAAGCCGCATTTTCCTTGGCTGCAGCAATAGCCCTTGCCGATGATTCGGTTCACGAATCCGAAAATGAGTTCATCAATCAGCTCGCCGAGTGGTTCGGAATATCCGCAAAGCGGGCGGATGAGGTACTCGACGCATTACAACAAGATCACGAAGTCAGCGACTAGAGCCCCTTTTTCACACCGCACCTGATCGCTTGTGCCGGCGCAGGCCCTGTTCGATCCCCTCGGCAACCGTCTCGAGTACTAGCAAGCGTGCTGAAAGCTTGTCATTGGCTGGCACGACAGTCCAGGGCGCATGCTGGGTGCTCGTTAGGACGAGCAAATCCCTAACCACGTCCACGTACTCACCCCAACGTTCCCGATTGCGCCAGTCCTCGTCGGTAATCTTGTATTTCTTCTCAGGCGTGTTCTGCCGAGCGGTAAACCGAGCTAATTGTTCCTCTTGGTCGATATGTAGCCAGAATTTCAGAACAACTACGTCTGCGTTCACGAGTGAAGACTCCATGTCGCAGATTTCAGAATACGCGCGCATCCAATCCCGGCGCGAGCAGAAACCCTCGACGCGCTCGACGAGTACGCGGCCATACCAACTGCGATCGAATATTGCAATATGGCCAGCTTTCGGCATTCGAGTCCAGAATCTCCGCAGGTAGTGGTGTTGCCGCTCAGCTTCCGTAGGCGCCGCTACCGGAATTACCTCGTAGCCGCGGGGATCCAACCCGGAGACTAAACGTCTAATGCACCCTCCCTTACCCGCAGCGTCCCAACCTTCGAAGACGATTACGACTCCGACCCGCTCGCGATAGATTCGATGTTCCAGCTCCCGAAGTTTTACTTGCATGGCGGACAGACGCGACTTGTATGATTCCCGATCGGTGCGCAGTGTTAGGTCAGCGTCTTCGAGCAGACTGGGTCCGCTCGTTACTCGCTTGGACGCGGCGACTTCCTCGCTCGTTTCGATCACGCCCGCACGCTGCAAACGTGTGGAAAGTGCCGCAACCATCGATCGAAAGACAGTCAGTGTGACATGGCGCTTGTTGTTCGCGGGTATTATTTGCCAGGGTGCCGAACTACATTGAGTGGCCTCGATGGCCCGGCCTATTGCCTTGACCCAGTCCTTATATTCGCGATTTTGTGCCAAATCGTGCTTGTCGACCCGCCAAGCAGTTGCGCGATGCGCTCTGAGCTTCTTGAAGCGATTGGACTGCTCCTTCTTGGAAATGTGCAGGAAGAATTTGAGCAGCAGTACGCCGGATTCGGTAAGGGTCTTTTCGAACGCGACGACATCCGTTACCGCCTCAGCACGTCCCCGTTTTGAGTTCGGATCAAACAATCTGTCGTACCAGCTACGATCGAAAAGTGCGATGTTCCCGGCAGGCGGCAGCTTGTTCCAGAATCGCCAAAGTGGCGGGTGAAAGCGCTCTTCCTGGGTCGGCTGCTGTATCGTGTAGACCTTAAAACCGCGAGGGTCCAAAGCGAGTAGCAGTGAGTTCATGGCAGTCCCCTTCCCAGCGGCTTCCCAACCTTCAAAGATAACGACCACTGGAATTCCTGCGCTGCGAATCTCCCGCTGCAAACGACCCAACTCGCGGCTGAGCAATTCGAGCTGCTCCTCGTAATCCGGCGGCGCTAACTCGACCCGATGACCTAACGCGTTGAACACCGAACTTGTCATTGGGGCTTCTCACTTTCGAGTGTGTCTTCCGGAATCGGCCAAATTCTAGCTGGGAAGAGCAGGAGTGCTCCAAGCGGCGGTACGTTGAGTACAAGACTCTGAGTACGTCCGTGGGACCACTCGGTGCTAGTCTCGTATGCCTCGATGGGGAAACAACCACTACCGCCGAACTTCGCGTCGTCGGAATTGACGACGCATAGCCATTTGCCGGCTTCGGGTGCTCCGATTCTGTAATTGGGACGCGGCACGGGCGTGAAGTTGAAGATAACGATTGCGTGGTCCAACCCATCGCGGCGCAGATAGCTCAGAACCGTGTTCTCGCGATCCTTGAAATCGATCCATTCGAAGCTTTCTGGATTTGGGTCGGCGCGCCACAAAACAGGGCTCGCCATGTAGACCTTGCCGAGCGTGTAAATGAAATCGCGAAGTCCCAGTCGATCAGGCAACTCGGCGAGGTGCCAATCAATGCTTGTTTCAACATCCCATTCGCGTCCCTGCGCAACTTCCGTGCCCATGAAGATCAGCTGTTTGCCGGGACGCGTATATTGATACATCAAAAGCAGGCGAATATTAGCCATCTTTTGCCAGTGATCCCCTGGCATCTTCGAATACAGCGAACCTTTGCCGTGAACCACTTCGTCGTGCGAGATGGAATTTATGAATCGCTCGGTATTTTCGTATACCATCGAAAAAGTCAATTGATCGACGTGGTACTTGCGGTGCACAGGATCGCGAGTGAAAAAGAATAGTGTATCGTGCATCCACCCCATATTCCACTTGAACGTAAAGCCCAATCCTCCCCAGGACGTGGGATGTGAAACGCCCCCCCATGCCGTCGATTCTTCGGCGATCGTAAATGCCCCGGGGGCTTCAACCAAAATAGCCGTATTGAATTGGCGTAAGAAATCAATAGCTTCAAGGTTCTCGCGGCCTCCGTATGGGTTGGGCAGCCAATCTCCCGAACGCCGGCTATAGTCAAGGTAGAGCATTGACGCGACCGCATCCACGCGAAGACCGTCCACGTGAAACTCGCGCAGCCAGTACAATGCATTTGCCGTCAGAAAGCTGCGAATCTCCGGGCGTCCGTAGTTGAATATCAACGTACCCCAATCAGGGTGCTCGCCGCGACGGTGGTCTTCGTGCTCGAACAAGGCGGTGCCGTCGAAGCGTCGCAGCGCAAAGTCGTCCTTGGGAAAATGTGCCGGCACCCAATCGATGATTACGCCGATATTGGCTCGATGCAGAACATCCACGAAATAGCGAAAGTCGTCCGGGGAACCATACCGAGAGGTCGGCGCGTAGTAGCCGGTCACTTGGTAGCCCCATGAAGGATAAAACGCATGCTCCGCGATTGGCATCAACTCGACGTGGGTGAAACTGTGCTTGTGACAGTGTTCAGCAAGCAAGGGAGCGATTTCTCTGAATGTCAACCAACGATTCCCCTGCTCGGGCACGCGCGCCCAAGAACCAATATGAAGTTCATAAATGATCATTGGCTCGCGTTGCCAGTCCTTGTTCAAACGCTCGCCCATCCACCCCCCATCGCCCCATTCATGGCGTGTCTCGACGACGCGCGACGCTTGAGCTGGCGGTGTTTCCATAGCAAATGCCAGCGGATCGGTCTTTCTGCGCAGCCACCCTTCCTTTGTCTTCAATTCGAATTGATAGAGTGCTCCCGCATCAACCCCGGGAACGAAGAGCTCCCATACGCCAGAGGCACCCAGGCAGCGCATTGGAAATACTCGGCCGTCCCAACCCGTAAAATCACCGATCAACGAAACACGACGGGCATTGGGAGCCCAGACAGCGAATGAAGTGCCACGCTCTCCGTCTATTGTCCTCGGGTGCGCACCGAGGACCTCCCACAATCGACGATGTGTTCCCTCGTTGAACAAGTGAAGATCCACATCGCCCAGTGTCGGTAGAAATCGGTAGGGGTCTCCGCGTTCTACCCGACGGCCGTCGGGAAATCGGAAGTGTAATCGATAGCGCAAAGGGACGCGAGTGCCCGCAATGAATGTGGCAAACACCCCGTTGCCCAAACCTGTCATTATGCGTTCTTCACCACCGACGACCACCCACGCCATGTCGGCATCCGGCTGGTACCCTCGGATGATGGTGCCAAGCACACCACCAACTTCTGTCGGATGAGCCCCAAGATAAGCATGCGGCTGAGCATGCTCGACCGACCAAACGAGCCGGTACTGCTCCGGATCGCCGAGAAGGATTGATATGTCGTCCTGTAATTGGCTGGCATTACTCATGGGTTCATCCGTTCGTAACTGAGGAGTGTAAGCGCATGCGGGGCAACTGCAAGACCATCTTCGCGAACTGATCGGCGCGAAGTCTGGGCCGTATTGACCAGTTCCTTCCAGATGCCCTTGTTTCGAAATCTCGGCAACACGAACATTTTCGAGCGATTGCTGGCGTTGAGTACCAACAATAACATTGGACACGCTATGCTTTGGCCCAATTCATCGACTTGATCCTGCACGCCACCGTGGACTAACATGCCCAAACTGCGCGTCCGTGAATTCGACCAGTCTTCGGTCTGCATTTCGTGTCCATCGAATCTAAGCCAGGTCACGTCTTTGAGTTTTGAAGCCTCGACGGTTCGACCGGTAAAGAACTTGCGGCGACGCAGTACCGGGTAGTTGCGCGCAATCCGAAATAGCTCGCGAGCAAAATCGAGGAACTCGCGATCCGCATCCGACAATTTCCAGTCTACCCAGCTAGTCAAATTGTCTTGACAATACGCATTGTTGTTGCCCCTTTGCGTGCGACCCATTTCGTCGCCTGCCGTCAAGAGGGGTACGCCCTGGGAGAATGCCAGGGTAGCGAGCATGTTTCGCTTGATTCGTTCGCGAAGGCGGCGAATTGCCAGTGCCGATGTGCCGCCCTCGGTCCCCCAATTGCGACTGTAATTTTCAGAGGAACCGTCGCGATTGTCCTCCCCATTGGCAAGGTTGTGCTTGCGCTCGTAACTCACGAGGTCATGCAGCGTGAACCCATCGTGGCAAGTGACGAAATTGATGCTGGCTAGAGGGCCACGGCCGCTCGACTGAAACAAATCGCTCGAGCCGGACAGGCGCGAAGCCAATTCGGGGACCTGACTCTCATCGCCTCTCCAGAAACGGCGAGTGCAATCGCGATAGCGCCCATTCCATTCTGACCAGCCAGGCGGAAACCCACCCAATCGGTAACCTCCCGGACCCAAGTCCCAAGGTTCGGCGATCAGCTTGACTCCAGATAGCACCGGATCCTGCTGGATCATCATGAAGAAGCGCGACAGCGAATTGAACTCGGTTGGGTCCCGTGCGAGCGTCGTGGCAAGATCGAACCGAAACCCATCGACGTGCATGTCGAGCACCCAGTAGCGAAGACTGTCGAGAACCAATTGCAATACGCGTGGGTGCAGTAGGTTTAGACTATTCCCACAACCGGTAAAGTCTTCCGTTCGACGCCGGTCGTGTAATGGTAGTCGGTAATATGACGCATTGTCGATTCCGCGAAAACAGAGGGTCGGACCGAGTTCGTTTCCCTCACCGGTGTGGTTGTACACGACATCGAGAAGTACTTCGATGCCAGCGCTGTGAAACGCTTTAACCATGGTTTTGAATTCAGTGACCTGCTGTCCTCGCGATCCGGTGGAATATCGAGCGTCGGGAGCAAAAAAGCCGACGGTATTGTAGCCCCAATAGTTGACGAGCCCTAGATTCAGGAGCCTTTGATCGTTGGCTGCCTGATGTATTGGCAACAGTTCCACGGCGGTTACGCCCAGTGACAACAAGTGCTCGAGGATTCTGCCTGACGCCAAACCAAGAAATGTGCCACGCAAGGTGGGCGGAATGTCGGGGTGATTGATTGTCATCCCCTTGACATGACATTCATAAATGAGAGTCCGGCTCCACGGTGTGCGCGGCGCGTGATCATCTCCCCAGGTAAATGCACTATCGAGAACCATACAACGAGGAACATCGTCAGCGCTCTCCTTCTCGTCGTCGGAAAGATCTGCTTCCAAAGACGTGTCTTGATAACCGAATGTCGATGGCGCCCAAGACACTTGCCCGGCAATCACCTTTGCATAGGGATCCAAGAGCAATTTCTTTGGATTAAATCTGTGCCCTTGAACTGGCGCGTAAGGCCCATAAACACGATACCCGTATAGCTGAGATGGCCGTATATCCGGCATGTATCCATGCCAGACGTGGTTGGTCTTCTCCGGCAACGTCACGCGTGCAGTTTCGTGACGCGGATTGATAGAATCGTACAGGCACAGCTCTACTCGTTCAGCGTGTTCGGAAAAAAGAGCGAAGTTTACGCCCTCCCCATCCCAGCCCGCGCCGAGTGGTTGGGCAAGCCCCGGCCATATCCGAAGGGTCAAGCGAGACACTCCCAGCTGCACGCTGCGGTTTCGAACCCAAAATCCGGACCGATTTGAAACCACAATTTTCTAATCAACATCACCTGCATGGCTTCTTATGATCAGCGCGCCCTCGCGTGCGTCGGAATTCGAGCTGAAAATCAGCGTGACCAATACCCTAACACGACCGGGCATCCTACCCCTACCGGGGCGCATTTCTGCCTGCGTCCACCCCTCGCGGCAATTAAGGGCTGCAGCCAGGGCGAAATTCTATGCGCGCCGTGGTTCTTGGCCGGGACCCCCCATGGTTTGGGACAGCCCGTTTCGTCAACGGTTCTTGCTCGAGTCGGCGTGCTTCGGCCGTTCGAGCCAATCGACGTTGTCCGCTGCGCTTTGCGTCATGGCGCCTAGCGGCTCCGAATCAGCCGAAGAATGTGACCAACTCGTTCACTTGGGTCGAGCCTCACGTAATTGCGGCGTCCGCGCCAAGTGTGGCGAATAGCCGTCAGCAAATCTTCTACTTCGAACATTTGGTCCTCGCCGAGGTCGAAGTCTTCCAAGGGAATATGGACCATACACTCGTGCATCTTTTGCGGATCGAGATTGACAATCACGATCAAATCATTGCCCGAAGCGTGCTTGTGGTAAGCGATGATTTGTTCGTATTCCGTCGAGAGAAAGCGGAGATTCCCCAGAACGCCCAAAGCGGGATTTTCTCTGCGGATTCGATTAAGTCTGGCGATGTCGTGTTTGATATTGCCGAATTGATTCCATTTGCGCTGGCGAATCTCGTATTTCTCCGAATTGAGGTACTCCTCACTGCCAGCGGCGAGGGCACGATTTTCGCACAGCTCAAACCCGCTGTATATTCCGTAGGATGGTGAAAGGGTTGCGGCAAGCAGTAGCCGAATTCTGAATGCGGGTCGCCCACCTGATTGCAAAAAGGCATGCAATATGTCGGGGGTATTGGCGAAGAAATTGGGTCGAAAAAATTGAACGGTCTTTTCCGTAGTCAACTCAGTCAGATAGTCACGAATCTCCCAAGCGGCATTTTTCCAGGTGAAGTACGTATAGCTTTGCGAAAACCCATGCTTCGAAAGGCCCGCCATACGGTTGGGTCGCGTGAAGGATTCCGAAAGGAAAACAACGTCGGGATACCGTGCCCGCACCTGCATCAACAACCATTCCCAAAAGGCAAATGGCTTCGTGTGAGGGTTATCTACTCGAAATATCTTCACTCCATGAGAGCACCAAAACAGCATCACCTCGAGACAGGCGGCCCAAAGCTTTTCCCGATCGGCGCACCAGAAGTTTAGTGGGTAAATGTCTTCGTACTTCTTGGGCGGATTTTCGGCATATTGAATCGTCCCGTCAGCGCGAATGAAGAACCACTCGGGGTGTTCCTTGCACCAAGGATGATCGGGCGAACATTGAAGTGCGTAATCAAGCGCGATCTCCAGGCCGAAGTCGCTTGCGGTACGAACGAGCTGATCGAAATCCGAGAGCGTGCCAAGTTCGGGATGCACAGTTGTATGCCCACCCTCGTGTGAGCCAATGGCCCAGGGGCTCCCCACGTCCCCCGGCTCCGCAACCCTTGCATTGTTGCGACCCTTGCGATGGGTCATGCCGATGGGATGTATGGGAGGAAGATATATGACGTCGAATCCAAGGGCTGCCAGCTCTGGCAACCGCTCTTCGACATCCGCGAAGGTGCCGTGACGACCCGGCACCTTGCTCTGAGAGCGAGGAAACAGCTCGTACCAAGCACCGAATAGAGCAATCTCTCGTTCGACGAGAACATGCAGGATCCTAGTGTACCTCGTAAGCTCTTCCGGATTCAGCGGACCATGCGCGTGCGCCAATATGTCTTCGGACTGTGCGGTAGCGAGTCGCTCGTCCATTTTTGCGGACGTATCAGCGATGCGGCGGCTCGCCGCGCGCAGGCGAGCAGCAATATCTGGCGCCCGATGCCGTGCGGCTTGATCGAGCAATGCGGCCCCGTCGAGCAAGACTGTTGCGACATCTTGACTGGCGCCCAGTCGCTTGCGGAGATCTCTTACCCAACTGCCGTATCGATCGGGCCAGGCTTCTACGACGAATTCCCATAGTCCCAATCGGTCAACTCGGAATTGCGCATGCCAACGATCAGGATCGAATTGATAGTTGAGTTTGATCCGCTGCCATTGTCCGCCACCGGGACCACGGAATTTGACGTGGCCGGCAATTTCGTCGTGGCCATCCTTGTATATGTCCGCTTCGACACGAACAGTTTCACCCAATACGCGCTTTACGGGGTACCGGCCGGCATCGAGGTCGGGAGTGACACGCTCGATTACCAGGCGCGGCAGGGCAGCTACTGCATTGCTCATCGCGGTTGTGGAGATGCCCGGATTCAGATGGCCGACACCAACTAGGTGGGCCATTGGGCACAACGGCCGGCAGTTTTCACGCACTCGCGCAATTCGTCAAGCGGTAAGCGGCCTCGAGTCCAGATCGGCCTGATACTTAAGCCATCTTTCATGATCGAAGCCTTCATGGATGCAACAGGCCCCGTCGGTTAAACTTGAACACCAATCTTTTCAGGTACTTGAATCGCGCCTGGCGTGGCATATTTCCTGCTCATTGACCTAATTAGGTCTTAGCGGGTCGAAGCCTTTTTTCAATCCGCGCCGCCAAGATGCCTCAGCCCCGAGACAAGAGCAGACAGTCGGCCACGCATGAAGGCGAATGCTCGCTTGACCTAGGTGATACCGCTGCGGCGCGTTGCGGGTCCGAAACCCAGCCGAACTCCGACTGGGGACCCATTGCTGAGCCCGAGGCGCCCCGCCTATTGCTGGCATGTCAGGACGAGGCAATTCGTTTGGCGCTCTTGCCCTTGTTCGAAACCCTTGGAGCCATTTCTATCCACGAAGCATCGGACGGTAGTCAGTTAGACAATCTGCTGTTGCATAGTGGCCCGTTTGACCTCGTAATTAGTCAAGCCGCGTTGCCAGGTTCGCGCGGCCTCGAGGTATTGACCAAAGCGCGCGAGCGCGGCGACGAGACGCCATTCGTCTTGATTCAGTCGGTGCATCAGAACTTCGTTCGAATAACGATAGGTGGCGGGCTCAATTCGATTGTCTCGACCCGCTTGGTGAACGTGGTTGCGCTGCTCGACTTGGTTAGGCAAATTTTATTCGGTTGAACCTGGCGAGTCCAGGACGTGAATCGAAGCGGCCACCGGAACCGTGGGGTTTTCGATGCTGAGCTGCACCGGGCTTTGCGCTTTCGCCGAAGCATCCAGCCCCTTCGTTGTGTCGCTGACCGGATGCAAATTCGGCGCTGCGGATGAACTCGCCGGGCGCCTGGAGGCAGCCGGATTCTTTTCGCGAGCGACGCTCGGTAGCCGCGAAGGGGGACTGGGCACGTGTGCCGACGCGGCAGGCGCGCTGTCAACTTGGCTGACGTCACCGCTGCTTGCTGCGGCGTTCGAAGCCGACACTGAAGCAACCACGAAACTGGTTCGAAAATGACCGACTTTCTTGACATTACTATACCAAATACCCAGTGCGACAACGGCCCCGAGTACGACGACGGCAGTCATCCGTGAGACCGTCCTATTGTGCCACAGGCTCCGCTCACGTGGTGATGTGTCCAAAGGACTGAAAAGGGTATCAGCGAGTTCTAGAGAACCTCCGCTCGCGGTGGCTGCGCGATCGGGATGATTGGGAATAATAGACGATGTGCCGACGGTTTCGGCATTTCGCGATTCGTCAATCACGCTTGCGACAATGAGCGCGGTTTCGTTGCCGCCCACGACATCGCGCAGAGATTGAGCCAGTTCACGCGCCGACTGAAACCGCTTTTCTTGATCACGCTCGGCGGCTTTGGCAAACCAGTCGTCGAAACCGGCGGGAACAGGTGCCAACTGGGAAGGCTTGGTGATATCGCGAACGCATATTTGCAGCACCAAATCGCCCAGCGCATTTCCAGTAAAGGGGCGCTGCCCGGTAAACATTTCGAACGCGATGACGCCGAGGGCCCAGGTATCCGAACGGTAGTCTACGGTTTTATTTCCCTGAACCTGCTCCGGACTCATGTAATGCGGCGTCCCGATCAGCGAGCCCGTACGCGTCTGCGTCGATTCATCGACGAGAATCGGACTCTTCATTTTCGCAACGCCAAAGTCCAGCACCTTGGCAACTTCGTCGTCCTCATTGCGCACNNCGACTCATGGCGCGCGCAATATGCGTAACAATGCGGAGTGCCTCGGAAGGCGCCAGTCGCCCAACTCGGTGCAGACGCTCGGCAAGAGTCTCCCCTTCCAGCAATTCCATCGCAATAAATGGCTGGTCGCCCTCCACGCCGTAATCCAGTATTTGAACCACGTGCGGACTGCGCAGCGTCGCGGCGGCTTGCGCCTCTCTAAGGAAACGCTCGATCGCCCCGGCTTGCCGAGCAATTGCGAGATCAATGAGCTTTACCGCGACGGTAGCGCCGAGTACGAGCTGTTCGGCTCGCCAAATCGTTCCAAATCCACCCTCGCCCAGCTGGTGTTCCAGACGGAATCGTCCGCCCAGTACTCGTCCAGCTTGTGATTCCGGCTCGCCCATTCGACGGGATGACCATAGCGCTTGTGAGGCCAACGTGCAGCATTCCTCGCGTACCCGAAGACGCAGAGGTCGCGACCATGGTATGCTCGGTCCATATGGCGCAGCGTCGTAACCAAAACTCGTCAAATCGATTCAAAAACGCTTATTCGTGGTTCGGAGCCCTGGCGACATTGGCCTGTGTCCTGGGGGGGTCGGCGTGCAAGGCCAAAGGCAAGCCGACCAACACGAATTCTACGTCTCCCGTTGCGTCACCGAACGCAAGCACACTCGGTGCGAGCTCATCAAAGGCACCACCGCGCACCCTGGTAGTTCCGAGCGGTCCTGCGTTTGCGATTGAAGCCGGGGGTGGGCTAGGCCCCGTGCGATTTGGTGCCACGGTAGCGACCATAGAAAGACTCATGGAAGCCAAATGCGATGAGATTAGTGACAAATACTGTCGGTATATCCCCGCGGGCATCGAGTTTGAGCTATCCAAAGGCGTTGTATCGGGGATAATCGTCAATCGCCACGACCGGGCTGTTGCGGGTAGCCCTGGCAAGACCTGGGGTCGCACGCGCTGTGTCATCCCGCCAGATATCTCGCCCCGAGTAAT
>PMCK01000698.1 GCA_003154095.1 Myxococcales bacterium
TGCGGATCGAAAGAGTCGACAACACCGTGTGAAGGGCCACCCCAACGAGCCCGGCGGTTCCGGAAACGACTCGGGATCTCTTGCGCGAATTCGATGATCGATCGGCCCAATCAGTTCAAACGACTACCTGAGTTTGGCGGAGCGACGCGGATACCGTGTGCCAATGCAGGTCGGTGCAGACTCCAACTATCCCTGGGGCTCCAACTCATTTGTCGCCAACAACGGCATCATTCTCGCTCTTGCGGCAGATATCTCGAAGAAGTCCGAATATGCCCAGGGTGCAATTCAGGCGATGGACTACTTGTTAGGTGTCAACCCGCTTGGATTCTCCTACGTTTCTGGTTACGGCACACGATATCTGCAAAACCCTCATCACAGATTTTGGGCGCATCAAAAGAGTGGCAGGTGCCCGTCTCCTCCTCCTGGTGTGCTCGCAGGCGGCCCCAACTCGAAGTTAGTCGATCCCAAAAGCCAACATCGAATATCCGGCTGCGCCCCGGAGCGATGTTACACGGACGACGTCGATGCCTATGGAGTCAACGAGGTCGCAATCAATTGGAACGCGCCGCTCGCCTGGCTTGCTGCGTGGGTCGACGAGCGAGGTCAAGGTAAGCCAACTCGCGATTTGTGGAAGCCTCAGGCGGCGAAGGCTGAGTAGCCGCGCGGCCACGTGCCGCAGCGACATAAAGTCCTCGCGGGGCACAATGGGCGTTCTTTCTCTGGCGCATGGAGCGCCAAGCGCTGAGCACGTCCGGTGTCTCGCTAGTGACTGCAATGCTCTTTGGCCTGTTTGCGGGGCTATCGATGCTCACCAAAGGCACCGCAAGCATCTTGGTAATGGCTGCGGCCATCGTCCTCGTTTGGCAAGCCCGGAGGATACGCTTGCAGTACAGCTGGGCAATCGTGCGGCGGCGCCTGCTGGCTCCAACCGCGATAGCGGCGGTAGTGTGGTAAGCAGGAACCCACCCTTGCCCAGCCCATGTTCTATCGGCGACCCCTGGGCTGGGCCCTCCCGTTCGAATGGGAAGAATACATAGAGCTGCCCATCAACCGAGACGGCAAACGTCCGCGGCCCAATTTCTGGGCAACCTCAGTCGCGGGCACGCTCAGCGCTCACATCCCAGGAATCGCGCGCCACTCCTTGTTTCGCATTCTCGACACAAACGTCGTTGGTACATTGAGCCGCTGAAATACGAGTGAATAGGATCGCGAGGTTAAAGCACACGAACAGAATCGACCGCTTCATGAGCCGATCTATACACCTGCAAACTTCTGATAAACACTGTTTAGGTTCCTACTAAATCACACGGACAGACGGAACCCCCGTCTCTCTCGGCGCGTGACGCCGAACTACTGGGGGCGCTTACTTCTTGAGATCACATCATCTAAAGGCAATTGCCGCCAGATTGCCGACCGGTGCGGCGAGAGTGAGCTTGCCGGCTCTCGTTGAAGTCAAGACGCGCGAAAGCACATCCTTGACCCTTGACGGCACCGGAAGCAGGTTGGCCCAATAACTCATCGGATAACAATTGACGATGGGTTGAACCTCGACGCGCTGGAAGCCGGCGGTTTTGAGTAGTGCTTGCACGCTCGCAGGAGAGAAGATCTGAATGTGCTCAATATCGAAAATGGGGGACTTCGGGCCCAGAACTCGGGCTAGCAAGGCTCGCCGATTGTGACACACGATGAAGAAGGCGCCTCCAGGTTTGATGATTCGCAGTGCATCTCGGCACAGCTGCAACGGGTCGTGTACGTGTTCAATGGTTTGAAAGCACGAGACGACACGAAATTCCTCAGATGCGTAATCAGACGCTCGGAACGGACCGAGGCGAATGTGCGCGCGTATGTGTGGTTTTGCCACTTGCACGGGTGCTGCCGATGGTTCCACGCCTGCGACATTCTCGAATGAAGCGGCCAGCAATTGTTCGAGAAATGCCCCGTCGCCCGTGCCAATATCGAGCGCTCCATCGCGATCGGGCATATCCGACAAATATCGCTTAAGATAATTGCAGTAGGTTTTGGCTGCATACTCCGATTCATTGGACGTGTTGAACGACGCCCCCTCGTAGGCTTTCAAAAGTGCATCGTGGCCTGGCGCCGGATTGGCGTACAGGACATCGCAAGTCTTACACTCTACCAATCGGAAATGCATGAATTCGGGTCGCTTGCGCGACGCAAAGGCGAACGCGTCAAGCCGGCTCAAATCAAAATTGGCTGGCGCAAATTCAACCGCGTTGCCAGTCTCGCATATCGGACATTTGCGATCAAAAAGCTCGAGATTCAAACTCGTCAAATCTGAAACTCCAAGTGAGCGCGTGAAACCTTGAAAATCCACCCAGCCATTGCCACGCTTTGCTGAGATTGGCCAGCGTTGCCAAAAAGTGTGGCCGAGGTACGTCGATTCAAGGGGTAACGATCGAGAAAGCACTAGAAAAGGGGTAGCAGCTCTATTCGACGAAAGAAAATCTCCGCGCCTTCGGATTCGAGCTGGAATTTGCCGCACGAAAGAGCCGCGGCGGGTTGTCCGGGCCAATTTAGGTCAAAATTGGAGCCGATGGTGACCTGTTGGCCATTGAGCAGGTGTTCGCTTGAATCAGCTTGAACGATAATATCAACGTCATTCCAGCCAGGGAGTTCCGCTGTCGGTTCTGACCGAGTTAGAGCGTCGAATGCGATGGGCCCAAGATTATACATTCCCGCCACGTCACCCGGGGATACCTGGTATTCCATTGAAACCATGAATCCACCGCTGCCAACAGGGTCGGATAGTGCGCTTCCCCCCGCATTGACCGCTCCAAACGGTCCAGTCGAGAAGTACATAACGCCGCTGTCGAAACTATTCAACGGTGGCCAGGTCAGAGTTCCCCACCGGTATTGCAAGCGAAGATGGAAGCTACAGTATTCGACTTTGGATGTCAGCGCGCCCCACACTTCGCCGCTGACCCGAATCGATGGTTCACCGTCAACTTGGACAATCGAAAAGATGGCAAGTGAGTCGAAGTCGAGCCCGAGCGGAGGTTCAGTCGGGGAAGGTTTTCCGAGGTAGCTGTTCCATCCTGTAAGGTCCACGCCGTTGAACAACGAAAGCCAGCCGGAGTCACCACCCGCCATAGCGTCACCCGAGTGACCGGCATCAGAACGGACGCTCGTGTGGCGTGCCGCAATGATGTGTGGACGGCCGGGCTCACACGCGATCAGAGCGATAACGCATAGTGACGATACGCAAAGGTCGAATCGAATCCACACGAAGATCCACTTCATTCAGTCACCGATGGCTGCTGTCAACCGGCGGTTGTTGTCCCATCACCCCATATTCCAGCTAACATTGCCCCGCGCAGGCGTTCACCGTTGACGAACGGCAATTCGAATCACTGATTCTACCGCGGGTGGGTTACTTAGCAGGCCTCGAAGCAGACCGAATTTCTCCACCCCGAATTATTGCTCGCCGGATAAAATGCGGTCTTCGCTTCGTCTCTTCGAGTATTTTGGCCACATATTCCCCAACCGTAGCGATACCAAGCAGATTGATGGCTCCAAAGAACAGAATCAGAAGCAGGATTGTTGTCGCGCCTTTGGGGGCTAGCGAGGGAAACGCCAAACGAAGTGTGACTTGAATACTCCCAAGAAGAATGCTCAATAGGAACAGCACTGTGCCAAAGAAGCTCAATAGGGACAGGGGCGTGTAGCTAAATGACAAGATCCCCTTTTTGGCCCAACCCAGATTCTTCACAAGACTATTGGTGGTGCGTCCAAACATCCGCTCCGGACGAATGTAATCCACACCCGCTTGTTTGAAGCCAACGCAAGCGCGAATTCCCCTCAAGAACAGGTCCCGCTCGGGATATTCAAGGATGGCCCTAACGGCCTTGACGTCAATCAGAGAGAAGTCCCCTGCATCGTGGGGGATCGACACAAAAGAGAATGCATCAAATATTCTATAGAATAGCTTGTAGGACAGCTGCATGAATAGTGGGGCCACACGCGCCACGCGGCGCCCGTAAACGATGTCGTAGCCATCTCTCCACTTGGCGACGAATTCCTTGATTACCTCAGGGGGGTCCTGAAGATCACCGTCCAGCAGCACACAAGCATTCTTGGTGGCGATCTCCATGCCGCTGCGAAAGCCTGACTGTGAACCAAAATTCCGCGAATGCGAGATGCCAATCACATGCCGATCGCGCGCGCTGATCCCGCGAATTATCTCTTCACTGTCGTCCGGACTATTGTCATTGATGAAAATGATTTCGTGGTCAATTTTCAATTCTTCGAAGGTTGCCTTCAGTCGCCCGTACATGATGGGAATCGCCTGTGCATCCTTGTAGCAAGCTATAATTGCCGAGACGCTGCGTTTGGAATCTAGTCCAAATTGCTTTGATGCGTGCTCGTACCCCTGCTTATCGTCGATATCCCGATACCACTCGGCGGTGAGTCGAAAACCGGTAGCAAAGTCAGTGCGGGCAATCCAACCGATGGTCGTAGCTGTGGACAATTGATCCGAATACCAATCCAGGACATCCCAACTTCTGCTGGTCATGGCACTGTATTCCGGTGCACTTGCGATTGAGAAGACTTGCGCTGCGATGCTGGCAACGTCGGCAATCGTTGTCTTCTGGCCACTCCCGATATTGAACGAATCCCCGTAGTGTTCTTGGGGCAAATTGAGGGCGACATCGATGTATGCCTCGACGACATCGTCAATAAACACGAAGTCTCGAGAGACGTCCCGGTCGACGAATGGGGGGTACTTACCCTGCAGGCCTAATCTCACGACGGTGGGGATCAGTCGTGACGCATCCTCGAGAGGTCCGTAGGCGGAAAACAAGCGAAGATTGACGCAAGGCAGCTTCTTTTTCTTGCCATAAAAGTGGATCAGATTGGCGCAAGCAACCTTCGATACTGCATAGTCGCTGTTCGGCTGGGGCAGATCGACTTCTTTGGGGCCCGCGGCGCGGTCACCGTATTCGGAGGAGCTCCCGGAATGCACGTAGCATGCAAGGGTTAGCCTTTCGAGCCGCTGCAAGATGCGGACGGTCAAGTTGAAATTGGTTTCGTAAATCAGTTCCGCATCAACCTCGAACGAATAGGCGCCATAGGCGATGCAATTGAACACGGTCCTGGGCTGTACTCTTTGCAGAACCGAATCTAGATTTGCATCAACGAGAAGGTCAGCTTGAAGCAGGTTTTCTTCGGGAATCCCGGCGAGGCGCCAAGCGGGACTGTGGAAGTAGGTACCGAATACATCACTTCGATGTTGAATGAGCATCCGCAGCAGGTTGGCTCCTACGAAGCCACTCGCGCCCAACACGAGGATCGGCCCGTGAAGCTTGCGAACTTTCGATTCGAATTCATTGCCCATCTGAAAACTAGCCCTCAAAGAGCTGCCACAATTGAGCCTGGATCCAAGCCCGATTCCTTGCGATGAAATGCCTGAGAGCCGAGCAGTCCTGAGGGGTAGCCGCGAGCGTAGCGATGTTCAAAACGTTTAGGGGCGGCTCGGCCTACCAATAGTGCCAGCGCGATCATTTGTCCCGCACCGCCCTGGGCGACATGTTCCTCCACTACAATTAGATGGTCGCTATCTCTCAAATCCTCGTAAAAGCTCGGCGGAATAGTTGAAGCGTCGATGGGGAGCTCAGCTAAGACCCAGGTCGCCGGTCGTTTCGCCTCGGGCATTTGCAGTAAGGCACCCAGAATCCCACCTGCCAGGGGACCTACGATCACAAGTGTTGGACCTACGCCGTCTATTACCTTGCGCCAGGGTGCATAGGTGGGCGGTTGATAGCCTTGAGGTGATTCGTCACGCCCCAAGCGTAAGTACGCAGGGCGATTTGCAGCATCGATGCGGCTTATTGCTGCGGGGACGTCTTCTGCGAACGCGGGAACGTAGGCCGTGAGGTGCGGCAGCGCCAGGAGCACCCCGTAGTCTTCAATGGCGTGGTGAGTGCCTCCCATGACTCCATAGGCATAGCCTCCTCCGTTGCCCACGAGACATACCGGCAGCTTGTGGTGGCATACGTCATTGCGGATCTGCTCGAAGGGGCGAGCGTAGATGAAGGGCGCTATGCTGTAAACCCAAGGCTTGAACCCAGTTCGGGCCAAACCAGCCGCGACCGAGACCATGTTTTGCTCGGCAACACCCGCATTGATGAAGCGCGGCCCAGCCGCTTGCCTAACGGGTTCGAGAGCCATGAATCCGAGATCCCCCGTCAAGAAGACAAACTCAGGCCTGGTGGCGTAGTCGACCAAGGTGCTCGAAAGCATGTTTCTCATCGACGTCCGATCTCCTCGGACGCTTGCAAATATTGTTCTGCGTTCATTGGCAGGTAATGCCACGCCATTTGGTTTTCCATGAACGACACGCCATGCCCTTTGACCGTTGTTGCTATGATTGCAACTGCCTTATCCGCGGGATCCAGTCGCAACGCCTCCTCGATAGATTCGGGATTGTGACCATCGATGCAGACAACATCCAATGCGAGACCGCGAAATCTATCAGCGAGCACACCGATATCCGCAACCTCCTTGGTGCTTCCAAATCCCTGCAGGCCGTTTAGATCGACTATGATGGAAATGTTGTTGAGTCGATGGTGCGATATAAACGCGAGCGCTTCCCAATTCGAACCTTCATTCCACTCACCGTCTGACATCAGACAAAAGACGCGGCCAGGATCCTTTCGCAATTGTTTGCCGAGAGCGACTCCGGCAGCGAGTCCAAGCCCGTGACCGAGACTGCCCGTGGCAAAGAGAATGTTCTGAATCCCCTCTGGTGGTGGATGGCCGGCGAGGTGAGTAGGGTCCTTGTGAAATGACTTCAGGTCATCTTCGGTAAGGTCCCCTAACGACCATAGGGTAACGTATAGGGCTCCTGCAGCATGCCCTTTGGAAAGAACAAACCGATCATCGCTGTGCATGACTCGGTGATGCAAGGTGAGCATCAGGTCGAGGCAAGACAGATTTCCCCCAATATGGCCGACGCCGCTTTCATAGTGCATTTGAAGCAGGCGCAAGCGGGCCCGACGCAACAAATCGATCAAGATCCCAATTCCTTCATGATGTTAAGCCTTCGGGCACTAATTATCAGTTCTCAGTGGAATTGGTCTGCAAAAGTAACAATGAAGCGCCAATTGGAAAGCTGAAGGCAACCTCGCTAGGTCCCGATAACCTGATCGCTTCCCCTCCTGAGATCGCTTTGAATGCGCTCGATCTCGCTGTGAATAGCGGATCGACTGGTCCGAGCAAGGGTTAACATGCCGGCCGGACGGGTTACCGCTCGTGATGGCCTCAGTCCGAAGCCGACGTCCACTCCAGGTCAACCTTCAAGCGGAGGCACTGCGAGAAAGAAAGTCAGTAACAGCGCGCAAACAAGGGTGTAGGCAAACTCTTCCCGAAAGACAGGCTGTCCAAAGAATTTGAGTAGAATGGAGGGCTTGCCCCAAAGATAGTGATTCATGCAGTGGTAGTAATTCACCGCGCTACTCTGGATAGTGGTCCCACTCGGACACTGACCGTCACTCATGAAAAGGGATTCCCCTACTTCCGGTCTAAATAGAATACCAAATTGTGGAAACGACATAATGCCTACCGCTACAGCCGTAAGCCACTGCACTCGGCCCCGCGTTAGAGTACTACGTAACCACTGTTGCAGTTCGCAGCCGTAGTAAACTGCGAACAGGTACGCGAGCGCGGGCAGCATTGGAAGCATGAGCCGCGGCCCCCAACATACCCATCCGAGCGGAGCATACCACTTGGATAGTCCAATCGTGTTGCCTAGCAAAACCAGCACGGTTATCGCTGCCGGAACGAGTGCAACTCGCTGTCCAGATTCAATGAATACTTTCAGCGCGGCAACCACTCCAAGACATAACCAAATGCACAATAAAGGCCAAAAGAACAGAATCCCCCCGTTCGGGGAGAACCAGAGGCCCATGAAGAAGCTGGCCTGAATATTGCGAGAGTGAACTATGAAGAGGGGGTCCCAATAAGTCAAGTTCCAGAGGCTACCGAGGCGCGCGTAGTTGAATCCGACATTGACGAATATTGTGATCGCGCAGGCGGCACTGAGCAGCCACACCCTGCGAAAGCGCAGTTCCCAAATTCCGCTAGGCAGTTGCCGCACTGAGGTGGACAACAGCCCCAGGATTAGCAAAAATGGAAACAGTGTTTCCTTTGAAATTCCCGCAGCCACGAACCAGAGGACAACCTTCCAGGGCTCCGCCCTTTCCCGACAAGCCACGACTAGTCCGAGGATGCAGTAAGCCGACAGCACCTCACCAAATGTCGTGCGTGCGTACCAAAGAAATGGCCCCGACAGCATGATCGCTGTAAAAAGCACTGCCAGTTGTNNGGCTTCGCCATCCCATTACCAGCAGGCCCGCAAAGGTCGCCATATTGAGCAGGGCGAGGGCAGTCAGGCAGGCTTCATGACCCAAGCCTCGAGACTTAAGAAGAATCGCAGGTATCTTTTGAAGTAGAGCGAAACATCCTCCCCAAGCAATCCATCGCCCCGCGTGAACGGCCGCCAGCATGGTTTCGACCTCCGTCAGGAGGCTTTGAGTATCTCCTTGAAAACTGAGCCCAGTAACATACTTTGCAGCCACCACTGTAGTTATGATGGTTGACAGAGTATGCACAATGCGCCTGGTCATTATTCCCGTCGTTCCATGAGTAGCCAGTCGCATACGGGCAGCAAGTCCTAGTGGCTGGCGACTTCCATTCTGGTTCCAGTGAACNNAGATGCGCAGATCTCGCATTGTGTCGTCGCGTTTGCCCGCGCTCGAATCCGTTTCCACAGTTACGAAGTGCTCTCCAGGAGGAACATCAAACCCGTCTGATAAGTGATACGACTTATGGGCCAAATGGATTTCTCGACTGAAAAGGTCACTTTGAAGTCGAATCGTTGCTGGCGGCCGCGCAACTCGGAGGTCTGCGTCAAGCACCACGTGCTTTGCCCACGAAGAAGGGTTTTCAATGACGAAACGGCCTTTGCTCTTGCACCAGGCGCGCTCCGTCTGGCCAGTTTTCTCCGGTGGGTAAAACCCGTCGCGCCACGCCAAGTATATGGGCGAAAGTATATCAAGCTGACGCTGGCGAAACTCGTAAGCTCCCAATTTAGAACGCAACTCAGCGACTCGTGGCAAGAGTGAAAAGAAGGAGCGGTCGCCATTCGGGCTAATGACGGAGGGCTTACCCAGGAGCGGAACGAGGGACGCCTCGAGATTGGCGCCGCGATCCGCGTAACCGTTTCGGCTCACGTAGATTCCCGCAAAACCCGCAAGTGCCAACTTCTCTACCACCTCGGCGGCTGGCTTCCCCGAAATATCGGCAATCCAGGCATCACCTCGGCGGCCCTTGATGGCGCCGTAACTCCAACGCAGGTACTTAGAGTGCAAATATGGAATCATAGGCGCATATTCGGGAAGCTGCGCCATTGGTCCGTGTTCTGGGAACGGGAAATATGGATATTGGAAAATGGCGCTGTTCGGGGGAAGGTGGTCCTCGATTTGTGCGACGAATTTTTCATCCGCAAGGTATTGTTGCTTCAACGCGGCATAGTCAACGTCGACCGCGCATTGATCCCAGAGACCCACGCTGAGCAACCCGAAGAGGGCAACTCCAAACATGGCTCGCTTACGTAGTGTATTAGCCCATGTCGCCGCGGCACGCTCTGCTAAGAGTGCCAAGGCGAGCAATGCGAAAAACGCTACATATACGCTGATGCGATTGTAACTTCTGATCTTGTCCGACACCAAGAACGAGATCAGCGAGGAAAAGCCTCCGATGGTACCCAAGAGCAAAACTGCGATATTAAAGATGCCTAAAGTGTGCAGTCGGGAGTCATGCGTTTTGCCCCGCAACAATGCGAATATCAGATAGAAAAATCCCACTGTGCCAATAATGCCCAAGTAAGCCGTACGGTTCTCCGTAACCAGCGGAGCCACGCGGTTGTAAAAGTCGCCGAGGTGTCGCAACGCGTCCAACCGATGACCGGCCCCAGGAATGATCAGTTGAACTATCTTTAGACCATACTCCTCCGCAGCCCTGGGATCGCGCACGACCGCGGTTGAATGCCCGTGCACTTGCTCGTGCACAATCGTCGGCAACAGAGCAATGAACAGCCCCAACCCCACGAATCCCTGCATGCAAAGACTTCTCAACCACGGCCAAAGTGACCGGTGGTGAAACGCTGCGAACACACCAGCTATCATCAGTACATAGCATGAAAAAAGGGGATAGTAGGCGCTGCCCGTCAGACCCATTACGACACACCACGCGGCTGCCCTCCAACTATTTCTGCCACCAACCCACCCGAACCACTTTCCACTTCTTGCCTCGATGAATAGGGGCCCGTTTTCGAACAACT
>PMCK01000019.1:0-1409 GCA_003154095.1 Myxococcales bacterium
TCCTCGATCAATCCCTCCTGTTCCCACGCCCACCAGTCTGAGAATTCGTTGCTGCCCTCTATCTGGTGGCCCGAGCTCGACGTGCCCCAGATGAAGTTGTCGGGAAAGTTCAGGCTGTCTCTGGGCAAGGTGTGCATCCTTAAACACAGGTATCGCAAATTGCAAAACTTCGTCCGAAGTTAACTGCAATTTGCGAATCCTGCTTTCGCGGAAGAAGAATTGGAGCCAGGCGTGAACGGGGCTCGTGAAAGAAAGTCTATGTGTGGATCTCTCCGCGCCCCATAATTGCGTGCTTTACGAACAGAACCACAATCGCCCCAATAATTGCTACGAACATGCTCCAGAGGTTGAAGCCAGTTACGCCAGTTGATCCCGCCAATTGAAAAAGATATCCGCCAGCGACCGCACCCACAATTCCGAGAACGATGTCGATAAAGAGGCCTTCGCCCGTCTTATTGACGATTTTACTGGCAATGAAGCCTGAGATGAGACCGAGAATGATCCATGCGATAATAGACATTTTTGTTTCTCCTGGGTTTGGTGACTACTGCAACCAAGCAAGCTGCGGGCCAATCGCAACGGACACAGGCAGCAGCTCACGCCGGGAGCTAACAATAGCCACAATCGACTGCGACATGAAGGCGCCCACGAGCTGCGACGTCATGGCATGCGGCCCCACCCTGTCATTTATCACGGGTTGATGGTGCAGCTTCCTGCTCAGGTGGGCGACCGGAAACCGGCGTTTTTGCGCTCGCTTTGCCCTCGCGCAAGCCGACTAGGAGTGCTCCGATGGCTTGTGCTCGTGGGTTCTGGCCCAAGTACGAACGGACCGTTGCTTGTAGCGCGGCGGCACTTCGCTTGGCGTGGGCAACCACCAAAGGGATCCGAGAGTCCTGCTCCGATGGGCTACCGTGCCATGAATGATAGGGCGTCGCAAAGTAGAAACGATCTTCGGGTCGATCCCTATCTCCATTGTGCGCCAAGAGCAATACGTCGCCGGCTCGCTCTCCGTGCAGGCCCACAGCGAGGTCCCGCAAACGCGCCGCTACCGCAACGTAAGTCGGGTGCGGGTGGACTCCAAGATAAACATCGATCGGTTGGGTTTGACCATTGCCGACGTACACTTCGAACGGAGCGTCGTTGTCGGCGACAGGGACGGGCCTTCGCGTCAGGATCAGGTCCAGCACCCCTCGCATTCCCGGGCAAAGAGTCCCGTCCAGGTTATTACGATAAAAGGCGTCCGCGGCGGGCAAAACGTCCTGCCGGTAACGAGGCGGGCGCGTCCAGTCACATGGGCTAGACCCGTCGGCGCACGAAGATCGATCGGCGAGGTAGACATAGGCGATGGCTCCTTGGTACGCGAGCACACTTTGGAATGGATCCGAGTCCTTTACTTGAGCCTCAAAGGG
>PMCK01000019.1:1418-3218 GCA_003154095.1 Myxococcales bacterium
TTACGAAGTGTGCCGATGGCAGGGTCGATGACTTCCTTCATGTAATTCTTGCGGGCAAAGGCGGGACGTTGTGGAGAGATGTGCGCCCAGTCGTCGGTCCCAAATAGATAAATCGTTAGCACATCCGGTAGAGGTTCTTTGCCTAGTCGCTCGACGACAACGTCAATGTCTTCCTCGTCGAGATCCGCCCAGACAGAGCGCGGAAGATTTTTGTCGGTGTNNGAGACCCATATGTTAACGTAAGGATCGCGCTCGCGCATCAGTTCGTAGATGGTCGGCGCGCTCAAGAACTTGTTTGCATATCCCTCGGTGAAGACTGAGAGAGCTTCAGCAGAGGCATGCACGCTGACCGGAATCGGCGCGGCAAACTGCTTCGTTTCCCGCAAGAAGAACTCATTTCCGGCAAATCCGTGTTCTGCAGCTGACACTCCTGTAAAAATGGTGGCCCAGGCGACCCCAGTGGTCGAAGGCACAGTCGTCAGCACGTCCGGCGCAAAGTACGCGTGTGGAAAGCTCGAGCCACTTTTGCCGATGAGGGCCGCGAGCTCGGGCAGTTCATCGCTGCCGAGCATGGAATAGAGAAGGTCTCGTCCTATTCCATCAATGGCCAGTATGAGGAGAGCGGGACGAGATGGCGAGTTAGAGGGTTGACCGGAAGGGCGTTCGCGCAGCGTGCGACTGTCTCCGGCAACAACGACCTTAAATAGCTGACCAAAGGCGCCGCACGCGGTCAGAATGGTGGACGCGGCTGCCAAGAGAAATGTTGCTTTTCGCAATGGTGGGTACTCGACGAACCGGGTCATGGTGCGTACGCGAGTAGATCGTAGCGCGAAACAACGGTTCCCTCATCGAACCGATCTAATTCACTTTCGCATTTTGCCAAAACTCGATTCGCATTTTGCGCCGTGTTTGGCAGCTCTCGAACAAGCTCGTCGTCGATCTTCTTCCGGTGCGGCACGGAAACGGGCTTTTCGCGCCGCCGCGACAAAATCAAAACTCATAATGTTTAGCCGCGCACCATGGGAGGAGGCGCTAAACACGCTTGTATTACCTAGGCGCTGCGAACGGGGCTATACTCGAGCCCGTGCCGTCCCCGTTTCACGTCCACCTCGTCGCCCCTTCGAATGAGGATTCGACGTACATCAAGCCGCTGTGGGCCGCAACGCTCGCCGCGCACACGCCGGACGACGTAGAACTCACGTTTCGCGACGATGGGATAAGTCCGCTCGACCTCGATCACGATGGCGACGCGCCAGATCTGGTGGGGATCAGCGTCAACTCAAAGACCGCGGCGCGCGCGTACACGATCGCCGATGCCTATCGGGCCCGTGGCAGCCGCGTGGTGCTTGGAGGAATCCACGTCACGGCGCTTCCCGAGGAGGCAGTCGAGCACGCCGACGCAATCGTGAGCGGTGAGGCCGAATGGATCTGGCAGGATGTCGTGCGCGACGCCCGTTGTGGTAAGCTCGGGCGCAACCACTCGCTCGACCGACGTGCGATCTACCAGCACGAACAATACCCTCCGCTCGTGGGGCTTCCGCAACCCAGGCGCGATCTCATTGGGTCAAACCGCTACGTCCCTTTCGACGTTGTACAGTCCACGCGAGGCTGCCCGTTCCCTTGTGAGTTTTGCAGCGTCTCCACGTACAACGGGACAACCACGCGCTTTCGTCCGGTACCGGAGGTAATCGCTGAGCTCGAGACTTGTGGCCGGCGCATCCTCTTTGGGGACGACAACGTGATGATCCACACGAAGCACAGTCATGAACTATTCGAGGCGATGGTGCCCCTGCGTAAGCA
>PMCK01000143.1:0-5828 GCA_003154095.1 Myxococcales bacterium
ACCGCCCAGAGCAGATAACACATCACCGACGCCACTACGGCCCAACCCCAAATTGGGTGAACCCTACGCAGTTCGAGCTTGGGCAATGCCGCCGCGCGAATCCTTGCCGTAAGGTCTGCTCTTGGTTCGACGCAACGAAGCTCGGAAAGTCGAATTAGAACTGGATCGGTGTGGTTCATGCAATTGTCCTTTGTTGCGAGGTCGTGGGTTCCTTCAATTGCTTGTCGAGTGCGGCCAACAGCCGCGAACGCGCGCGCGCCAAACGTTGGCGCGTTGCGGCCGATTGCAAACCGAGCATTTTTGAGACAGCTTCGTGCGTTAGCCCCTCAAGACTGACAAGCAAGAGTATTTCGCGGTCTTCGGCCTTAAGTCGAGCCAGGGCATGCTCAACATCTCCAAGCAGTAGTCGTGTCTCGACATCCGGCGGCGGGCTAGTCAGTGCCTCGAGGGTTTCATCGTTGGCCGTCGATGCCGCGCTCAGCCGCATTTGGTCGTAGCAAGCGTTTCGAGCCACCGTAAACAGCCAGGCGGGCAAATCCGAAGCGGCACGTAGCTCGGGTCCGCGCTCGGCCAGCCTTAGAAAGGTGATCTGGAGCAAATCATCGGCGAGGTCATCATTGCGCGTCATCCTCCAAAGAAAGCCGCGAAGGCTAGCTGCGTGGCGACGATAGGCGAGCTCAAACCCACGGGGGTCACGGCGCCTCAGTAGGGCCAGGGCCTCGAGATCCGTGGGATCAGTCATACGCCTTTATAACGCATAGGGAGTGAGCTTGTGACAGGTGTCACAAATGATCTTGCTTGCCGTTAATCAGTTGAATCCGAAAGGTAGGCTAAAATGTGGAATTTGATGCTCGAGGGTGGCTTTCCCATGTTCTTCTTGCTGGCATTTGGAATCGCCGCGCTGGTCTCGGCGGCGCGGTACGCGCGACTTCCTGGCCGCCGAAGGCTCAAGGTTACCCTCGCGTTGGCCCTGGCAACCGGCTTTACGAGTCTCACGGCCACCTGTGCCGACCTTTCAGCGGTGGGTCATCACGCTTGCTCATATCTGAAAGCCCATCCTGAGACCACATTGCACGAAGTCTTGCTGCAGGGTTTGGCAGAATCGATGAGCCCGGGCATATTGGGCTTTACTATCTTATCCCTGGTCGCACTAATTGCGAGCGTTGGAATTCAACGTGAAGCCCTGGACTGATTCTCAGAACTGCAGGAAGAACTTGGCGNNGACGCATTCGACTGGATTGCAACTCAGAACTGCAGGAAGAACTTGGCGATTTCCGCACCAGCCCAGTTGGGAATGGCGTGGCCTTCGCCCACTACCGGGCACCACACAACGGGGTAGGTTCCGGCTCAATTGGCAACATCGATCTCGTCGGGTTCGTCAATTGGGCGTATGACAACGTGTGAGGAAGTCTGTTCGCTGCTGCTTGATGCCGGCTCTGCGTGCTTGTCGTACGTCTTGCCACGCGCCAACCTGAGTCCGACATCTGCTGCACGTCACGCGTGTCCTCCCAATTGGGCGCCGGCTTGGATGAATCGATGACAACGTGACTTCCTTAGACAGTCGGCCACGGGACTGACGGTTGTGCCCGACGCGACCGCTCAGCGGTGATTCCGTGCCGGATCGCCCCAAAATCCCAGCTCAACTGGTCGCCAAACCGATAGGAATTCAAGCCAGGTCGGAGCCCCCCGACTGGGCTGGAGTGATTTGGCAGGGTGCCGAAACCTTCGCGCACCGGCCGAAGTCGCTGCAAATCCGAAAATCTCCACGAAAGCTCCATCAATCCGCATCCCAACTCGGGTGACATACTAGAAACAGTTGAAGCTTATTAGCCTGCCCCTCCAATAGCCGCGGTCGTGTGTCGCACCGCATAGGAATTCCGTGAAAACCAGTCCATTACCTTTGCCCCGACATGTTGCCATCATCATGGATGGTAATGGCCGTTGGGCTAAGGCGCGCAATCTTCCGCGAATTGACGGGCATGCAGAGGGCGCCAAGTCCGTGCGCCATGCTGTTGAAACAGCATCTCGAATTGGAATCGAGTATCTGACACTCTACGCGTTTAGCGCCAACAACTGGGCGCGGCCTTCTGCAGAAGTAGAGGGCTTGATGTCGCTGATGGTTGATTTTGCCCGCACCGAATGTGCTGAGCTTCGGCAAAATGGCATTCGCGTAAAAGTAATTGGGCAGACCGAGCGATTACCACAGTACACAAAAGACGCTGTAAATGAGCTGGTGTCTGCCACGGTCGCGGGCGAGCACATGACGCTTACATTGGCACTGTCGTATGGCGCCCGCCAGGACGTGCTCGACGCGCTCGGCATATTGGCTGCACGAGTGAAGGACGGTTCGCTCGATCCATCTGCAATCGACGAGACCCAATTGCGAGCGGCCATGACTACTCATTTCTTACCGGATGTCGATTTGCTCATTCGAACCGGCGGAGAGTCACGCATCAGTGATTTCTTGCTCCTCGAAGCGGCGTATGCCGAATTGCTCTTTTTGCCAACGATGTGGCCTGAATTCAAGCCGGAAACGCTGTACGCGGCCATCGATCACTACCGAGGAATCGAGCGCCGCTATGGGCTCACGTCCGAGCAGATCCAATCGGCCGATTCTCGCACGGTGCCGTCATTGGTTCGCGCAGCGCTAGGCTAATTCTCAGGCGATAAGACGCGATACGGCGCCACATCGAACTCGCCGTGAATTCCTATCGCAACATAGGGTCTCCCCCAATTCGCCACGCATGGCACGTTGCGCGCCGCGGCTGTGCAATAAGCCTGGCCTTCGAGGATCTGACGACGATGCGAAGCTTAATGCTAGAGTGGGGCTAGTCTGTGCTGTTTTGCGGTCGTAAATGTCGAATTCTTAGCTTTGCAGTGGGTACTGCTGGAATCCTTTGTGCAATCCCCGATGCCCAGTCGGCACCTGCGGGTTCACCCGCGGGTGAGACTTGTCCAAGTCGAGATTCGATTGGAGTTGCCGTTCAATCCCTGCTGGGGGAGTCACGGCTTTCCTCGGAGGAATTGAATCTGGTTGAGGTAGTCGATCTGGGAGTTTCCGCGCGGCTGCAGAGCGTGCACGTGCTCGGTTCGCGCAGTGAAGCAGCGATACGTCCCCATTCTCGTTCCGGCCGCCTTTGCTCTCTTAACGTGCGGATGCGCACCGGCAGACGTAGGCCAGAGTCCCGACGATGCCCAGCGCTTACATCGAATGGAGCGTTGGTGGCATAACTGAAGTGATATCCCCCAACCCTTCGACGATGTACATCGACGACGCCGCGGTTAGTACAAAGCGCCTCAGCCCCAATTTTCCGATCTTCTGGCGCGGCGATTGACCAGGCAGTCGCTTGGCCAGATAATTCAGTCCTGATCCATCAGGCGATTGGCGCCCGAAGGGGCCGGCAAAACGCCGTACACAGCCTCGAACATTTGCGCCAACAGCCCGTCGGCGACACCCAATTTGGGCACAACCATCGCCTTGATGTCGGCCCACTTCATGACTTGATAATACACTTTGCCAGCCGGTACGATTACATCGGCACGATCGGGTTTCAGACCATAGTCACGCATGCGCCGCTCGATGCTCAGCGGCTCGAGCGTCTGTATCACCTCGCGGATCCGGCGCCGGCTGATTTCACCGCCGGGCGTGCCCACGACCAAGTCGTAAATTTTAGATATATTTCCGCCCGTACCAATGGCTTCCGTCAATCGGATGCCTCGCGGGAGATCGTCAATCCAAGCCTTCATTCGTTCCCACTCGGTCGAATCCACCCGCGAACGCAGCAGTCTCACCCCACCAATGCGGAACGATTCGCTCTGCACGACTCGACCTTCGGAGAGCAATGTAAGCTCGGTCGAACCACCTCCCACGTCCACATAGAGGTAGTCCCTCGACGGGGATAGTCCGGCTTCATGATGAATCGAGAACAGAGTTCGAGCTTCCTCGGCACCGGTTATGACCTCTAGACGCACGCCGGTCTCGTCCCACACTCGTTGAGCGACGACTTTGCCGTTCTCAGCCTCCCTCAGCGCCGAGGTGGCACACGCGCGTAACTTCTCGGGTTTGAAGAACTCGATCAGCAGTCGAAATGCCTTGAACACCTCCACCAACGACGAAACGTTGGCGCCTGAAATGCTGCCGGTCGTGAATACTTCGTCGCCTAGCCGTAGAGGTACCCGGTAGCTGGCCTCTCGCTGCATGAACCGCTCGGTATTGCCGAGCACTCGAGAGACAACCAGTCGAACCGCATTCGACCCGACGTCGCAGGCAGCGAATCTCAAATCATCGGGCATAGTTGCTGGCGACTTAGAAGCATGAGTACTTGCCGCCGTTACATTGACATGTTCTAAACCCCGCAGGAACGGGGTTGCATTGCCCAATCCCTGTGCAAGGCGCGTTCGGCGCGCACCCGCTGGCGCCAGCGGCCGCTGTTTGGCCACCGGCATTCGTTGAGCCACCGGCACCCGTGGTGCCACCGCTGGTCCGACCACCAACATTGGCGGCTCCACCTGTACCATTGGACACCCCGGTCGAGGGCGTACCGCCAGTGTGGTCCGTGGTGTTAGTGGTTTCGCTCGCGCTGCAGCCAAGCGCTAAACCAAGACTCAGACTAGAAATGGCTACGACTGATCTTCGCCGGGCCGGCGTACTCATTGGAACCTCCTCAACTTTCGAGGACCGCAATTCTACCGCTGGGACTAAAAAGAACCAGTGTTATTGCTGGTACTTGGGCCTACAATTTTGTCTTGCACTCGCGCTCAGACGAGCGAATGCAGACACGAGAGTACCGAAACTCACTTACCCCTACAAATTGACATTAAAAATCGTGATCTACGCGTCCAGCAATCGTCACTAGGATAGCGCGTGACGGGCGAAAATCCAGCATTGGCGGTAACTTATTGGGAGCCCACAGTGGGCACACGCCCTTCGGTGTCCGGTAGTCAACTCATCGTGACATCGAGAACCGAAGTGCATGCGAGACGAAATCTCGCTGGTATCTGTTGGTTTTGCCCAGTTTGCCCCATGGAGGGCAAGATTACTCGCACGAACAGGATTACAATGGACATCGGCGCATATTTCATCAACTGTTCGGCCCGTGTTGGGTCGGGAGAGCCCCGGAAACGCGTCCCATGATAGTTAGCTGCCCTTCTTGCGATAGCAAATATCAGGTCGCAGACGAAAAAGTCGCCGGCAATGTTTTGCGAACCCGATGTAAAGCTTGTGGTTCTCAAATACTCGTCGATGGAACCATACCTCCCGGGCCCAACAATGAAGAAGATGATGACGTAACAAGAATCATGCGTCCGGAAGATCGACCCGACCTGGGAGAGTCGCAAGCTCCCGCCAGCGGAAATCGATGGACGGTTCACGTCAGTGACTCCGACACACGTCCGATGACAGCCAATGAAATCGTTCAAGCTGTCGTCAACGGCTCGCTCGCGGATGGCGTTTCCGTTTGGAAAAGTGGCATGGCCAACTGGGCAAGCATTGCCGAAGTCCCCGAACTAATGACGGCGATTGAGCAAACGGGACGTCGCCCGCGACCGAATACTTCAGCCGGGCCTGGCAACACGAAACCACCGCCGCCGGCCCGCGCAGCAACCGCCAATTCTTCGCCTCGCACTGGGACGGGTCCCAGCAATGGCCCGACTCGAACGTCCAAACTACTGGCGCCAGCGCGTGCAGCCGCACCCCCTCCTTCGTTTAGATCGCCTGCAGTGAAGCCGAGTCCGGTCGTTGCGATATCGAAGCAGATTGAGAACCAAAAGGATGCCCTCGATCCAGCCGCTTCCACGGGTGATTTCTACTCGAAGATGATGAATAAGGT
>PMCK01000143.1:5851-6544 GCA_003154095.1 Myxococcales bacterium
GCAGCCCCTAGTGATTTTTACGGAAAACTCTTGGCCAAAGTCCGTCCTCAAACGGCCGACTCAGCACCACCTGCTGGGGCAGATTCGCGGTTGCCGGGAGCGGGACGAACGACACTCACCCCACCCACCTGGGGCGCCATCGCCAACCCACCTGAGAACTACGCACAAGCAACGCGTGTGCCCGCGTCCACTCAGCCGGTCGCAGGCTCGCCCATTCGAGTATTGGGTTCTTCGGGTTCAGCCGCTGCGGAGCTAGCTGCGGGTGCCGTTGACATACCCATAAACATCGATACGGATGACGTGGAAAATGAACCACAGGTCGCGCCTGCGCCGGTCGCGGCGGCTCGAAGGGCCTCGCCCACACCGCCAAGACGGCCCGACCCTATAATCCCTGTAGACATTCAATTGCCGCCCATGGACGGGGCTGGCGGGCCCACCGTGGTCGTGGCTAAGAGCACGCCACCGCCGGCGGCTGAACCCAGATCTGAAGCAAAGCCCGAAGTAAAGTCCGAAACGCTCCTCAAGCCGACGACCGAAATCGTCACTGATAATACTAGCCCCGGTCTTCGTTCGCGTCCCGGCAAACGCAAGGGATTTGGCGGCATCATCGCGATACTTACCGTAGGTCTGATTTGCGCGGGCGGCGGCGTCGCAGCAACCGTCTATATGCTCAAGAAGTCAGAAACCAAGAAT
>PMCK01000143.1:6668-19634 GCA_003154095.1 Myxococcales bacterium
TCGATCCAACGATGCCGGGCTGGCTAGAAGCTTCAGTGCAATCCAAGAGCAATAAGGCGGACAAGGCCGCAGCCGCAAAGCCAGCAGCGCCCGACAAGCCCGCGGCACCCGCGAAGCCTTCAGGTCCAACATTTAATCGGGATGCTGCCATGGCAGTTTTGGGGATTGCTGCATCTCAAGCTCCGTCTTGCAAGCGTCCTGGGGGGCCGACGGGAAATGGCAAGGCGCTAGTCACGTTCGACACGGACGGTCAAGTCGTCATCGCCAATATCGTGGGAGAAGGTATCGCTGGCACTCCAGTGGCCCGCTGTGTTGCAAGTATCTTCCAGAGGATCAAAGTCGCGCCCTTCTCGGGCGACAGAGCCACCGTATCTAAGCCGTTCACGATTCCGCCGTGATGCTGTCAGAACATCAATACGTAACCCAGTGAGGGTTCGATGACGAGGCCTGACGCGGGTAGCATGTACATGACGTTGAAATTGAGTTGCGCGCCGTGGTGCTTGGCAAACTTGTAGAGACCACCAAAGTTCACTGCCGCGAATGACGTACCCATTTTGCGCCAGGCATCCAAGGATCGCCCAATGGTGGGTCTTCCCGCCGCATTGTCGGCGTAGGCTTTCAATTTAATTTTGGCATCCACTTCGGCCAGGCCAAACCCCAACCCCACGTAAGGATGCATCCCAAGTTCATAAAGTGACGCAAACCAATAGGCCGCNNCCGCCGTTAAGTGCCAGCCCGAGGCGGCCGCCGACGGTAATTGTCGACGTCAGTATGTAGTCGGCCGAAGCCATTATGCGAAGCGTGGCCGGGACTAACGTTGTCTTAACGTTTCCGCCCCAAGCGGGGTCCGCCATGGGAATCCTATTGGTTAAGGCTGGATCGCCACCAATGTTGATTCGGGTGGAACCGGAGTTGTAACAGTTGTACGTGCCGTTGGCGGCGTTTTCCCCACCGCATACGTTCTTGGCCGCCGAAGACAGCCATAAGTCTTCGGCTACGTTCAGCCCGAACATCCAGCGACTATCGCCACCTTTTGACCCGAATTCCTCGTGCATCACGCAAAGGCCGGATTCGCACTTATCGCTGTCGCAATCCGCATTTCCGTCGCAACTGGGCGTCTTTCGACAAATGCCAGAATTGCAATAATGCCCGCTGCGACACGGAGCATCAGCCGTGCATACTTCGCCGGGGCCCGCCCCTCCACCTTCGTCTGACGCCATTGCCGTACATCGTTTGGGGGGGGCCGCATCGCCCGTGAACATGGGGGCGGGCTGACTGGTCTTGTCAACTATCGCATACTGAACTGGCGACAGCGCGTTGCCAAACGTGTCGACCATGTCCTTGTTCTCGTCTTGAGCAATGACATAGACGTTAAGGGTGCCTTTTTTCGCTAACGCTTCGCACGGTACTTGGGCGCGCAAACTGCCCCTGGCCGTATCGAACTTCATCAAGACAGCCGTATAGTCATCCGCGCCCACCGGTTTGTAGTACAATTCACCCCGGACGACTCCATCCATCTTCTCGCAATCAATTGGAATCGGGCGTGCTGTCTGGATTTCGTAGTTAGTGGCGGGACTGCAGCGCAGATCGCCGACTGGAGCTACGCGGGCCTTGGCTTTCTTAGTCGGTTCCTGGGGCTCGTCCTCGGCAGCGGGGGTTTCGTCCTTCTTCGGGGACTTCGCGTCGCCCTCCGGCTCCTTACCCATGACCTTGTTGAATTCAGAAAGAACGGCAGGCGTCACCAATGTCGCATCGAGCGTTACGTTCGGGTCAGCCCCTTGTGCATTCTCGAAGGCCCGGCGAGCACCGGCGAGATCTTGCTTGCCGTTTCCACGCACGACTCCGAGGTAGATGTAGGCCTTGCCCAGAACCTCGCCACTGCAGGACTTGATGCCGCAGTCCTTGATTGCAGCCTGCAAGACACTTTCTGCCTTGTCGAATTGTGCCGCAATGTAATGAACGTTTATGGCCTCATCGATCTTCTTTAGTGTGGCGGCGTCTTTATTGGGTGCAGCTACCGCCAGCGACGCGATTGAAACCGCCAATAACGTGAAAGTGATGCGAAGTATTTGTTTGGGCGTCACAGCCGATCCTCCAATAAACCAGTAAAGGAGATCCTCGTTAAATGCTGAAAAACAACGGCAACCGCCAACGATGATTCAACTCAGCAGAACAATTCCGACGGCAAGGAAACCCAATCGTCGTGGGGCCGTCAAGCAGTAGTTGCGGCTAGCCGCGAGTCACGAGAAAATGCTGGCCAATTTCCGGCTCGTCGTCTCGGACATGAGCATGTCGGGCCGGTTGAGGCTCCTGCACCGGCCGCCAGTAGGCAGAAACTCAGTAACCGCAGATCGAGAACAGGTGCGATACTGGTGGCCGATGTAAGCGTCACGAGAGACGGTATTCGTGCACGTGCGGTCACGCCTGAAAGCTAACGGGACTCCTCCCGTCCGGTGGCTTCCACCTCACTTACCCAACTTGCTAAGTCGGTGACCTGTACCTTAGAAGGTGACCGTGCTGATGTTCAGCGACCGGACCTTGTCCTTCCACGTGTACCCCGCGACTAGCCCGTGCAGGCATTTTTCCATGTTCTTGTTCGCAGGAGTCGTCGTGATATCCATGCCGACGGCACGGCCCTCCCAAACTGCAAACTTGATTGTAAAGTGTTGCGAAGGAGACAGCTTGCACGACTTGTAAAACTCGGTCTCCATCAAAGGCCGGTTCAGGTCCTCCTGATCGATATTCACCCGGGGCAGGCCCTGCGGGATTGCATTGATGGCGTCATTGACGCTCATGCCTTCCTTGAATGAAGGCTCGGCGTTTGAGGCCCCCTCATCTGAGTTGGCCTTCTTCTTGTTGCCGGACTTCGTGTCGCCTGATTTCTTGTCGCCTGACTTGTCCGAGTCCGAACCGGAGTCATACCAATCCGGGTCATCGTGACTCTTCTTGGCCCCCTCACCTTCGTCATCCGCTGATCGAGCCGAAGGCGTCCCTTCCGCGCAAGCGACCGTAGCCAACAACAATCCAAATCCTAAAACCTTGTAGAGACCCCGCGTCATCATGCAGCTAAGATACGCCCGGCGCAAAGACTCGTCAAAGCGCAATTTATTCATATCTGAGGGCGTCGATGGGATCGAGCTGAGAGGCCTTGCGCGCGGGAAACAGCCCAAAAACGATACCTACAAGCCCACTAAAACCGACGCTTAGCGAGATAACATCCACTTGGATCTGAATCGGCCACTGAAACTTGCTTGCTAGCCAGGTGGCAATGCCAACTCCCAATACGACTCCGATAATGCCGCCGACGACGGACAGCACGAGTGCCTCGATGAGAAACTGTAACAAAATACTCCTGGGCTTGGCCCCGATGGCCATACGCACACCAATCTCGCGGGTGCGCTCGGTCACACTAACGAGCATTATGTTCATGATTCCTATGCCACCTACAAGCAGTGATACAGCGGCTACACTGGCAAGCAGATTCGTAATCGTGTCGGTGCCTTGCTGTTGCGCGCCGGCAACTTCGTTTAAATTGCGAATCGAGAAGTCGTCTTCTTGTCCGTCCCCAAGCTTGTGACGATCGCGCAGCAGGCGGGTGATGTCAGCCAAAGCACGGGGCGTTTGCTCCGTGCTGACCGCTTGAATGAAGACCGTGCCGGATAAATATTTACTGAGCCCTCCTTGAATACGGCGCGCGAAGGTAGTGTACGGAATGAACGCGGCATCGTCATAGTCTTGGCCTGTCGAAGACTGTCCCTTGGCAGCCGCAACTCCGACGACGGAGAAAGGCGTATTACCGACCCGAACCGTCTGCCCTACGGGATCGACCCGCTTACCAAATAGTCGATCAACGACTGTCTTTCCCAGCACGACGACTTTGGCTCCGGCAGTCACGTCTCCTTGTGTAAACCCTGCACCGTTCTCGAAGGGCCAATTGCGGATCCCAAAATACTCCGGTGACGTCCCCGTGACGCTAGTGGTCCAATTATTTTCATCGCTGATGAGCGACTGATTCGAGCGCAAAGTTGGAGCGGCCGCTTTGACGCTGGAAAGCTCGACCTGAATGGCGGTTAGATCTTCCCAGGTGAGTGTCGGCATGGATCCGAAGCCGCCATGCGACCCCCCCGCAGTTGTCGAACCCGGCAGCAAGATGAGAAGATTCGTGCCCATCGCGGCAAAGGCGGCCTGAACTTGCGCGCGTGCGCCAGCTCCGATGGCCATCATCGCAATTACGGCAGCCACTCCGATAATGATGCCCAAAGTGGTCAAGAAGGACCGCATTGAATTGCGCATGAGCGCTCGCAATGCGATTCGAAGCGTTATCAATGGATTCATGCAGCTCCCCCCGCTGCTTTGGCAGCTAGCAGTTCATCTAATGCCACGCGCGCGCTACTGGGCGTTTGGCGATCGTCGGATAGAATTAGGCCATCTTTGACCACGACTACTCGCGAAGCAAATTCAGCTATGTCGGGTTCGTGAGTCACCAGTGCCACCGTAATGCCGGTTGATTGTAGCTCCTGAAATAACGCCATGACTTCGACACTCGTCAAAGAGTCGAGATTTCCCGTGGGCTCGTCGGCAAGAACGACCTTGGGTTCCCCAACCAACGCGCGCGCGATGGCCACGCGCTGTTGTTGGCCCCCAGACAGCTGGTTTGGTGTGTGGTCGAGGCGTCCCGCCAAGCCAACACGTTCGAGCGCCGCAGCCGCTCGCCGGTGCCGTTCTTTACCGTGGATACCGCGGTAGAGAAGCGGCAATTCTACATTTTCTAGTGCACTGGTTCGGGACAACAGGTTGAAGTTCTGAAAGACGAACCCGAGAACCTGGTTACGCACCTCGGCTAGATCGTCGCGATTCAAGCCCGAGACTTCACGACCTGCTAGTCGATAGGCTCCGGATGTCGGTCGATCCAGGCAGCCAATAATATTCATAAGGGTGGACTTGCCGGAGCCCGACGCACCCATGATTGCTACGAATTCGCCCTCGTCGATCGACAGGGATACTCCACGCAACGCATGCACCTCAACATCGCCGGTCTGGTAGGTCTTCACAACATCGGTAATTTCGATGATCGGCATGCAGGTTCTCAGAACATACGGCCCATGCGAGGGGCGCCTGCGCCGGCTCCCGATGCTGCTGGGGCCGAGGCACCGGAACTGCCGGCGATGGTTGCGTCAGTGATGGCCAGGTCGCCTTCGTGGATATTGCCGCCAGTGATTTCAGTGACGGTTCCGTCGCTCAACCCGACTTGGATACTCGCCGATACGGGCTTGTTGCCCTGTAGAATCCAAACTGTTCTGTTCTGTGGCGTTGCACTGTCGCCAGCATTGGCGCGTCCGCTTCCTCCCGGGCGTTGACCCGTTTGCCCAGAATGACCGGCACCGCGTTCAGCACTGGATGCAGGTGCTGCGCTTCCAAAAGGACCCGGTTGACCCGGCGCGCTCGTTAGCTCCGTCGGCGGCCGAAACCGAACGGCGGCGTTGGAAATGGACAGCACGTCGTCGCGCTCTGCATACGTTATGTTGACGGTCGCCGTCATGCCGGGCCGCAGCTTGAGATTGGGATTTTCCGCGTCAATCACGGCATTATAGGTGACGACGTTCTGTACGGTCTGCGCCGCATTGCGGATCTGACCGACTTTGCCCTTAAACTTCTGCCCGGGAAATGCATCTACCGTGAACGACGTGGCCATACCGGTCTCCAATCGGCCAACATCGCCTTCGGAAATGTTGGTGTAGACTTGCATTGTTCGCAGGTCCTCCGCAATTGTGAATAGAACCGGCGCCTGGAGGGATGCCGCCACCGTCTGTCCAACGTCAACGGCGCGCGAAATCACGGTTCCGTCGATCGGCGAATAGATGTTCGTGTACGAAAGATTGACGTTAGCCTGGTTGAGCGACGCGCTCGACTGCTGTAAAGACGCTCGAGCAACGTCGGTGGTAGCGCGCGCCACGGCGACGGTCGTTTCCGCTGTTTGAAGGTCGGCAGCCGTAGCCAGGGTTTGCTCGGCCAAAGCCTTGGTACGCTGCAGTACGAGATCGGCGTCGTGTTGCTGAGCTTCGGCCTTTGCCACGCTGGCCTTGGCGGATGCATAGTTCGCCTGAGCTTGCAGAACGGCCGCCGCATACAACTGGGGGTCCAATTGCGCAATCAGCTCGCCCTTCTTCACGGTTGAATTGAAGTCAACGTTGATCTTCGTCAGGCGTCCACTCACTTGTGCACCCACCTGGACAGTCACTTTGGCCTGCAATGTTCCGCTTGCCGTTACTTTTCCGACGACACGCTTGCGACGCACGGCTTCAGTCTTGTAATCGACCCTGATGACCTTGCGGGCCTTTTGCCATCGCCAAATGCCAAAGCCAAGCCCGGCCAAGACAAGAATCGTAATTACCCATCCCAAAGTCTTTTTCACGTGCGCCATATTCGCTAATCCGAGCAACGAGCCATTGCCAATAATGCCGTCAGCCGCGCACCAACGACACCAAATTCCTGTACCGCCAGTTGAACTTGCGCTTGCTGAAGGGCCACGGCAGCGGCCACTAACTCGAAACTCGTAGTGCCTTGACCCAAGCGATAGGCAATTCGCGTCAATTCATCGTTGCGAGCAGCCAGGGCTGCCGAGTTTCGGGCTACGGCTACAGACTGCTCGGCCACTTGGACCGCGCGACGCGCCTGTTCCACCTCGATCGTAATGGACCTCTGAGTCGATTCTATTGAATAGGCGGCTTCGTCGCGATTGGCTCTGGCCGAGCGCAGCGAGCCGTAGCGAGCCCCGCCATCCCAGATCGGTACTGACAGAACCGCTTGAATGTTCCACGTTGTGCGCGGAGAAGCGCCAGGGTCCAATGTCGATGATGAGACGGCGCTTTGGGCTTTGAGGGTTGGTAGGAAGGAAAGCTCGACGCTACGAATCCCGCGTTCCGCGACCGCCAATTGTTGGCGAGCAGCAGCTAACTCAGGTCGGTCCTGACTGTTGTTCAAGGAGTGGCAGGTTTGTCCTACACTTTGTAGGACTCCATCCAGTTTCAAGGCACTGGTCACTGCCACTTGACGGGGCTCGCCGAGAGCCAATCCAAGTGCCTCTCGCGCCTGGCGCAATGATTCATCTCCGGAGACAATTGCCGAGCGGGATTGTGCCACGTTCTGTTCGGCTCGCACGGTATCGAGCCCCGTTGCCGCCCCGAGCGCACGTTTTCGATTGGTCAGGTTCAGCAGTTCCAAAGCCGAGCGTAGTCCGATCCGATTTATTTCCGCGACGCGTTCAGCGGTAACAACGGCCACCATCGACGTTGCCAGGCTCAAAACCATGGTGCGCTTGACGTTTTCGACACCCAGCCGTTGAACGACTTCCGCAGCACGAGCCGTTCCAAGGTCATGCCAGGCTTTGGCATCAATTAGGTCTTGGACCAAAGTGATGTTCCCGTTGATGTAGTCGGACGACGGCGTTGTAAGTGTTTTGGTGATCGGCACCCCATTGCCACCCTGAGAAGAGGTGACTTTGTTCGTGATGAACTGGTGAGTGGCCGTTGCGCTTGCGTTGATTGAAGGCAACAATGCCGCGAGCGCGATCCTTGACTGCGCCTCGGCCTTGGATACTTCCGCGTAAGCGGTGGCCAAACTGATCGACCGAGCGCGCAATTCGACGGCGGCCTCGTTCCAGTCGGCGAGTTCACGCTGCGGCCGTGGCGGCGGGGCCAGCATCGGGTCGTCAACTGCGGGCTCGCTGGGCATGGCTTGTGGATTGGTCGGGGGCGACGCAATACTTGCGGGTGAACCCTGCGGCTCAGCGGGACTAGGGACCACTGTCGCAGGCGCCTGGGCGTGCGTCACATCCGGGCAAAAGACACACAGCAACACGACCATCCACCGGACCGAGGCGAACTTTCGTGCTTGGNNAGCCTAGCATCGGGGAACATCCGAATGTTGTCCGGTTATCCAAGGCCCTTTGCCCATTCTGATACCGGCCGACTCGTATTGACGCCTGATGTCCAGTCTTCCCTACGTGCCATACCGCATTTGGGAGAAATGGCCTCGCCACCGGCGTGGATGCACGCGCTTGCCATCCGCGGGCCGAAATTGGTCACCGGGACTCGCGCCAAAAGTGCACCCGCGATAGATTCGCGACCGAGTGCAGGACAATTCTCCCATCGACCCACTACCCGCCATGGCGCGCGCCGCCGTGCACCGCCGTCGCGCTGAGCGTCGAAACTTTCGCAGTTTTTTTCTCGACGCAAAGCTTAAAGCCAATTCCACCTTTCAGAGGCTCGTTGCTTACTTCACGAATGAGGATCCGACATTTGCAACCGCGTTGATACCAGCACTGGTGGTGACAGCAGTGCTCTACGTGCGCAGTCCGTTGAGCAATTACATTTTCGATGAACAGGAAGCTCTGCTTGCCAATCCCTACGTAAACGGCAAGACGCTGCGGTGGTATCAAGCCTTTCAGCGCGATTTTTGGGGGCTGCCTTCGGATCACAGCATTGGAAGCTATCGTCCGATCCCCAATGTAGTGTGGCGAGCACTGTGGCCGCTCGGGCAGTCACCTTGGGTCCTGCATTGGGTCAATATCTTGGTACATGCCGTTGTCGCAGCGCTACTCGCGTCACTGACCCTGGCGATTACCAAACATCGGCGGCAAGCATGGCTTACGGGAGCCGTGTACGCGTGCTTTGCGATTCTGACTGAAGCCGTCACGGGCGTAGTAGGTTTAGCGGACGTGCTAGCGGTACTCTTCGTGCTCTTAGCCATGCACGCTCTTCGAAAGTCAGTTTGGCTGGTTATGCCTGCTGTTTTCGCCTCGGTACTACTGGGCCTGTTCTCCAAAGAGAGCGCAATCGTGGCCGTAGGCTTGGTCCCGTTGACGGCTTTGGTCACGGGAAGAACGTTGGACTCGCCGAAACCTCGTATCCTGACGCGTGCGGCGCTCTCTGGGATAGCGGCCGTTCTCGCGCTCGTGCTCTACACCGAAGGACGGCGCCGCTGGTTTCCTTTCGAATCCGGTCTCGATGCGGAATTGCTGAAGAGCGCACGCGTGCCCAAGGTAGTACGCCTATTTCATTCCTTCCTACATTGGTTTCATCAGCCACGGCTCCCTGCAGATCCAATGAACAACCCGCTCGTGCTGGCGGACTTTCAGCATCGCGTTGCGGGGGCCTTACGAGTCTACGCCTCGGGATTCGTGCAGTTGCTGTTTCCAAATCGTTTGAGCGGCGACTACTCGTTTCCCGCCGAGCCGATCCCCTCGCGATTGATCTTCGGCAAGAGTATCTTCGGAGCGCTACTCATGGTCGTCCCGATCGTAATCGGGATGGTCATGTGGCTGGTTTCAGCCGTCAGAGATTTTCGTCTAAGGAGGCTATTGCCGCAATCGGTCACGTCGATGTCCGGCAATCTTCGATTGTGTGCATTGGGCTGTATTTGGCTGCCCTTGGCCTATTTTCCGCTATCGAACATTCCCGTCATATTGCCCACGGTTCGGGCCGAACGCTTTTGGGTTTTGCCGGCACTTGGCTGCGCGCTTGTCCTGGGAAGCGCTCTGAATCGTTTGGTTTGCGTCGAGAACATTCGGTTACGAAAGCCAATGATTATTCTCGCCGCAGGATGGCTGGCATTTCAGGCAATGCAGGCAAGACTTCACGCTTGCGACTACGCAGATGACCTTGCATTCTGGCAAGCGGCGGCGCGGGCCGTGCCACGAAGCGCAAAGGCCCACCTCAACTATGCCGTCATGCTCGGCACTCGCAATCGGATGACCGAGCGACTACGCGAGGGGGCCATTGCACAGCAATTGGCTCCTGAATGGCCAATGGCGCACGTATACCAAGGGGACACTTTGTGCCGGTTGAAACGCTACGACGAGGCATTCCCGCACTATGCGCGTGGTTTCAAGGTGGGACCGAATGAACCTAACTTGATAGCGCTGGGCCTGCAGTGTCTGTGGGATGGTAAGCAAATCAAGAAGCATGAGGACGAGTTGCTCAAACTCGCAGCAGAATCCAGCGACCGCAGTTGGCTCAACTTTCTAGTCGTTGACATCATCAATGATGGCGAGAAATACAACGGAGTGCAGCCGAAGTATCGCCCGCGCGGGTATAATGAGGGGCCGAAGAAATAGCGGCATTTTCTCCCCTCCCTAATGTCCCTCCCCGCTGGGGAGGGACTTCAACCCCCTGCATTTTTGATTGTCTCAGACGCCGGCCGATCGTTGTCGAAACGTTGGAAGGTCAAGACGTACTGTTAGGGTGATCCTGGTTAGGTTTTTCGTGTTGGTTGCCGGGGCCCCGACCCCGGCAACTGCATTCCGAAAGGCCTTCCTTGGCAAGGAACGGGCGATTTGCGTGAACTCAGGGAGAGCCCGCTCAGCGACGAGGCATGCGGCAGCGGTTGGTCGAGCGCCGGCGCTTACGGTTTGCCGACAGTGATCTGTTCGCCTTCTACGGCGCCGACGATCTTGACGTCTGATTCCCGCAACCGGGCACGCGAGCGTGCTTGCTCCAATATGCCGTCCATATCGGTGTCCGTGTGCCGTGGGTCGTGATGAAATAGCGCCAATTGCCTGACGCGTGCCGCAATAGCCAAATCAACAACGGTAATGAATCGCGCGTGTCCCCAACCTCGGCGCGTTTGGTATTCCTCGTCCGTATATTGAGCGTCCGCAACCACTAGATCCGCATCTTTGAAGAACGCCAACACTTCGGGCGCGAACCTTCGCTCTTCGCCGGGGGTTATATGGGCGCTATCGGCGTTCAGGAGTTGCGCGTCGAGTTCACTATCCGTTGCATACACGACTTTTTGCCCTTCGCTCTCGAAAGCGTAGCCCCAGCTGCCCCCGGGATGATCTTGCTGCAGGGCCTGGACGCTGATGCCCGCTCCGAGATCCGTTCGATGGCTAAAAGGCACGGAATCGATGCGAGCCGCGAGATGGTGCGTCGCCACCGGGCAATACTCGGGGACCATCTGACCGAGAATGCGTTCGCGATTAGAATCGGTTCGACCCGTTGGATCGTACAAGTTGATGGTTACGTCCTTACGAAATACTGGGGCAAAAAATGGAAAACCCTGAATTTGGTCGAAATGGGTATGCGACAGAAACAGGTGGACCATCGCTTTGGGGTCGGGGCGCGCGAGCCAGTCGAGGCCCAAGGCGCGTAGGCCTGTTCCGGCATCGCAGACGATGAACTTTTCCCCGATTCTCAGCTCGACCGTGGATGTATTGCCGCCGTATCGGCAGGTGTAGGGGCCGGGCGTGGCAATCGAGCCACGAGTGCCCCAAAAACGCAGAGTGATGCTCAAATTACTTGCCGCCTAACATCCATAGGAGACCTAGTAGACTAGCCCCTAGAACGGTAAGGGCCAAAATCACGACACTCATGTCGGCCGTCGTGATTCGGCCGGGTCGCGCCGGTTTTGTCCTTTTCGCCAACGTGCGCCCCGGCGCAGACGATTCGTCGGGACGAGCTCGAATTGTCGTCTTGTCCACGACTCCAACTTCGGGAGGCGCCGGCGAAGCGGACGCGAGTTCGTTTTGTTCCCCCGCGGACAAATGGGCATCGGCGGCGCGGCTCATCTCGACTAGCGCTTCCTGGGCTGGGTCCTGTAATGCAATGCGCTCTGCCCCGATCCCCAATATGGCCCCCTCAGGCCAGGCAATTTCCTTATCGGGCATGAGGTATGATGAATCCAGCTTCGAACCATTCTTCGAGCCCAAGTCTCGCAACATCACGTGAGCGCCTTGTCGCCAGACTTCGACATGGCGGCGTGAAGCGTTCGTATCCTTGAGAACCAAATCCGCGACCGCTGAACGCCCAAGCACGTATCGATGGTTGGTCTGTTCGAGCAGCAACGACGCGTCCGCGTTGTCTCCTTCAACGATCGTCAATTGTGGAATCGTAGCTTCCCCTTGAGCCTCCAATGATTTGGCGACCAATTGGAGAGCCAAGTCCTTGGTGGCGAACTGGGGGTGTGACGTGACAGAGGCTGATTCGAGTCGCACGTCGATCCAAATACGGCCGACGCGTATGCTGTCACCCGATCGCAACACTCGGGGGGCCTGCGGCGCCAGCCGAACCGGTCCAACGAATGTGCCGTTCGTACTGCCCTCGTCGATAATTATGTAATCGCTGCCGCGCTGGCGAATCGAGACGTGATGCTGACTCACACTCGGGTCCGGCAAACGCAAATCGCAGCTCTCACCACGGCCTATTATTAGGCGGGGCAGATCAAAGGTAATCACGGGCAACTCGCCCATGTCCTCACAGCGGACCGCCAGGGTCAGCGCCATCGAGCCGGAAGGATGGTCGGAAGACCCCGTGATGTCGAGGAGTTCCGCCGCAAATTTGGCCCTTTGGTTCAGAAAGCCCTAGTCGAGAGGCCTGAATGGCAATCTGAAGCGAAGATTGGCCTGGCCTTGGGAGGCCGTATGAACAGTCAAGAAGAACGACGGGTCGATGGAATTCAACGAGTGCCAGTCGAAGCACTGGTCGAGGTTTGTGGGCTCAAGAGCGATGTTCCCTCGTTCGAGGCCGAGTCTCGCAATGTAAGCGACCGCGGGATCCGTCTACGCACGGCCTATTTGCCCGAACTGGGAGCACCCGTTGTATGCCGCTTCGAAAACGGCGGGCAAGAGGTACTCGCGGAGGGCGTGATCGCTTGGCGCAGTGCCCAGCCCCGTGGCGGGGAATTCGGAGTGCGGTTTACAGCGCTCAATTCGAAGAGTGCGCAGGTGCTAGGCAAACTCTGTCGAGGTGAACCGGACAGCCATGCGTCAAGTGGGGGCGCAAACCTATCGGAAGATACACCCGAGCAAGGTCTGCGCGCCGGGACCAAGGTCAAACTGCACATCGACGGCCTGTCATCACCGATGCGGGCCCGTGTTCAGCAAGGTGACTCGGATCAGATTTGCGTCAACTCATCGCTTGAATTTCTCAGGTTAGGTAAGCGACTTCACCTTGAAAATGTAGAAGCCGG
>PMCK01000262.1:0-243 GCA_003154095.1 Myxococcales bacterium
CCGTAAAGAGTAGGAATTCGATTTGCGTCCACGACCCGTTCTCATGCCCGGTGGGTGGCCTAGTGATGAAAGCGAACGGGAGGCTTGTGCAAAGGTGCTGCTGGCCTGCGGTGGTGATTTCGAACGAATCTACGATGAATCCGGGCTAAGCCTCGACGCCTATATTCGACACCTCATTCGTGTGCCGTTTTTTAGGCTAGCTCAAGAGAATCCGATTGTACTTATCGCCGGCAAGATACAATC